>NZ_JBFTMA010000011.1:0-24784 GCF_056396725.1 Bacillus sp. 05T31 | reverse complement strand
CTATCATTCCTCCTAATAAGATACATATTTAAATCTACAAAAAAAATCCCCTAGAATTTCGAGGTGTTTTCTTATATCTATAATGTTCACATGTTATTTTATGGGATTCAATCAATTTTTTTCTTTTTTTCACTTTCTCAATATAGAATAAATTTTGTTATTATAAAAATACTCATCTATAAAACGGTATATTCTCATATAATTAAAACAACATGATACTTGTTATATCTGCATTTTTTTAAACCCTTCCTAAAAAAAGAAAGAATTTTCCCTCTTTTAATTCGAAAGATATAATTCATCAATTTGTTAATAAGAGTATTCAATTATTATTAACTGCACTATTTTTACGGTTTTTACCTTTTATTGAAATTAATAGAAAAACATCTATCTGAATAATAAAAAAACATTTTGAAATATTTTTAAATTCAAAATATAAATGATATACCTTTTCTAAAAAATAACGTTGCAGTAAAAGAATTTACAATTCGATTCAGGCCTTCTCACATACTTCATTTTTTAATGAAGTATGTGAGAAGGCTTTCATTATTCAAAAAAATCGTAACATCTCATCAATTAACTGAGAGTTACGATTTTTGATATATGATTACTTTTTAATTTTCTTATAAATATTGCGTTAACCTAATCATATCTATACACTGAATACCATTTTCATATATTTCATCTTCATAATTGCGTAAGAAAAAATCCCTATCCACATTTGTTATTCTAAACCCACATTTTTGATAAAGGCCTAATTGCATTAAGCTAGAATTTCCCGTCCCTATTTCTATGGTTTTATATTTCTCTTTTTTAGCATAGTCTATAGCAAACCCAAGCAAATATTTCCCATATCCTTTTCCCTGTTCTTTTTCAGAAACTGCTATGTTTATAATTTCAATTGTTTCAGGACGAGTAGGAATTAAAATCATAATCCCCACAGTAATAGTATCCTTTTTTAAAACAAAACAGTCCCCTTGTTTAAGGTATCCATTAACTACTTCTGATGAAGGATCAGCTAGTAATAATAACTCCATTTCTTCTTTACCAATGCTTGTACTTTTTTCAATACTAATTTCATCCCAATTATTTAATTTCATTTTCAATACTCCCCCTTTTAACTAATATATTAAATGAATTCATTCTCACAAGACAATATCAATAGTCATTTTAAAATGCAGTAGGTGGTTCCTATCATCTATTATGCTAAATAAAATACACATACATAATGTATGTGTATTTTCATTTTCGCTATTTCTTAATAAAAAAGTAGTTTTTAATCTACTTTACATCTTCTCTAGTATTTCTTGTCTCTCACACCATTTCGTTAACTTTTCTAATGCTTTTTTAGACAATCGTTTTGTTTTGTGATTACAAAATCTAGATAGCGTCGACGGAGAAATACTAACTTCATCGGCTATTTCTCGAATACTTACATGTTTTTCATTATGCACTTTCAATATTTGATCACGGATTTTCTTCTCTCTTTGTTCGACTGGTTCTACAGTCTCTTTAACTTCTTCAACAACTGTCACTACAGGTAATTGCTCTTGTGGTTCCTCTATAAATTTCTTTCCTATTCCACTATCCATTGACTGTAGCATTTCCTCAGGTGGTAAAATAGTTATCCCTAAGTTAGCGTAATAATTTTTAAACCAGTTACGTTTCCCAATTTGTTGTTCATCAAGCGGGTCACTATACTCCCAATGAGAGATTACTTTTTCATTTTCTAAATCCATTAAAACATTCTCTAGCTGTTCTCTAATACGATTCGGCTTCCAATCTTTTGGAATATCCATTACTGCTAGTAGCCCCTTGTCCCCTCCTATAGAATAGGGCTTTTTCAATGATGAATACATTTGTCTAATTCTCCATTGCCATGTTAAGTATCGAATTAACCTTTTATGATATTTATGTCTATAACTATTGTATTCAAGGGCCTTTTTAGACAATAATGCTGTTGTATTATTTGATCCGTATAAATAATTCGTTAAAAAACTACCTGGCTTAATACGACAAGATTCAATCCCCATATATTCGTTTGTAACACTATGTCTCCACAATACAACCGAATCTAAAACAAATAACCTTTTAATAACCTCACGCTTTAATTCTACTCGTTCTCCTTCGTCATCACGATCGTTTAGTACTACGACCTCATTATCATCATTTAAATAGATAAAAATACTTGCTAAAGCCGCAATCCTCTTTGCTATTTTAATTTTATCTTCTGCTCGATAATATTCTTTATTTTTGACGACTGTCTTTGGAATATTGCACATCTCTAAAACTTGCTCATATGAAAAATCGATGAATTCATCTGGAGATTTCGCCTCATTTATCCACTGTATTGTAATTGCATCYAAACAGTCTGCCGTTAAATCATCCATATTACTCATTACATCATCAACAAGGGTATTCCATCGAGCTGATTCTTCAGTGTTTGTAAGTCTTAAATCCTCGTCTTTGTGTGAAGAAAGTTGAGCTACACCATTAGAAGACTTCGTTTCAATGGGATACTGTAGGACTTTACTTTTTTCATCTTCTTCAAATTGATTCTTTGCAATTCCATCTCTTAATTTATAATAAACAGCAGAATTATTTACTTCGTAATAATCCTCATGGTTCACTATATTTGTCTTATCTATATTTTGATCATTTTCTAATATTATGGAATTTGAATGCGCTACATTCTGAAATTCTTTTTCTATATACTCTTCAATTTCCTTATATATTTCTTCCTTATAAGAATCAATCTTCGCATAAATTTGTACTAATGTAATTCCGGATTCTTGCTTTTTCTCTAACCAGGATACTAATGCAGTAAATGAGGGAGAAGCATATAATGAGGTTAGTACTTTATTGTTATTTTTTTCAACATCTCTAAAGTATGCATTCCACTTATTCCATAAAGGCTCATTTGTTTTATAAATTGGCTCAGAGATCAACAAGGCATCTCGGAACATTTGTAATAAGTTATCCACTTCATATTCCTCCCTAGACCATGGATCCCAACAAATTGGTTTTCATAATAAAAATCTGTACTACTATTATATTTAATCTATTGTAACAGATAATCAAAAGGTTTTGCGGTTTCTTCTCCTTAATTCTACAACTTGCAACACCTTTGCTCTTTCTTTTCCCTATTTCTCTTTACTTGCATTCCTTTTGTGCTTTTCTTTCCTTAACTCTATAACTTGCAACACCTTTGCTCTCTCTTTTCCCTACTCCTCTTTACTAACATTCCTTTTGCGCTCTTCTTTCCTTAACTCTATAACTTGCAACACCTTTGCTCTTTCTTTTCCCTATTCCTCTTTACTCGCATTCCTTTTGCGCTCTTCTTTCCTTAACTCTATAACTTGCAACACCTTTGCTCTTTCTTTTCCCTATCTCTCTTTACTTGCATTCTTTTTGCGCTTTTCTTTCCTTATCTCTACAGCTTGCAACATGTTTGCGCTTTTCTCTCCCTGACTCTACAACTTGCAACATGTTTGCGGTATCCTTTCCCTTATTTGTTCAACTTGCAACAGTATAATTTATTTCTCAAGCTAGTAAATTACATACAAAATCATGCTATTCTCTAAATTTCTAAGTGATTTTATTATATTTGCAACAAGTTATGCCAATAACATGCAACATGTTTGCGGTATCCTCACCCTAACTTTTTTGTCATTTTCACTCTAATCCCTTATATATCAAGGGATTAGATGTTTTTTTACTTATTCATTTACATATAACTTAACTTGCAACACGTTTGCGGTATCCTTTCCCTTATTTTTCGCATAAGATGCAACACTGTTTGCGGTATCCTTTCCCTATTTCAATTCATACAACTCTAATAAAACCTATAAAACCAACGATAATCGGCATAATTTATGATTAATAAGTATACTTCTTAACTTGCAACACGTTTGCGGTATCCTTACCCTAACTTTTTTGTCATTTTCAATCTAATCCCTTATATATCAAGTGGGGAGATGACTTTTTACTTATTCTTATACATATAATTCAACTTGCAACACGTTTGCGGTATCCTTAACACAAAAAAAATTAATAGAATTCTCATATCCCTTGATACACCTAGCTTTATAAGCTGTTGCAAGTTGCTATCTTTCTTCTTAAAGGAGCACCTTTCGCCAATTTTCGATTTGCTATAATCAAAATTGGWATATTTTATAGTMTTTTGRCATATATTTCTGAATTTGYAGAACGGAGGTGAAAAAGATGGGGAAATCATTTATTATTCAAAATCAGCGTAGCTTAAATGGAAAAACAACAAATGCTGTTTTAGTTACACTAAAATCTTGGCAGAAGTTTGTTGCAACATTTGAGGAGAAGTACTACAGCTATAAAGATACATATTTAGAAGATATTCTGCAGCACATGACATACGAAGAACGTATTGCGGATGTAGAAGGCTTTGTCGAACAAGCGAAACCATCTTTTTCACGTCGAGCAATGTCTGCACTTGCAGAAAAAACAGGAAGAAAACATAAGTTATATGGTATTACGAATGCAGATCTTGAAGTGTTCTTATATCTACATAAAAAATGCTTTACTAATGGTGTCATTCCAAATGTAACGATACATATGATGTGGGAAGATTACAAGCAATATAAAGAAGAATTTGCATACATCCAGCATTCTCAGTTCTATATTGCTCTAAAGAAATTAAGTATACATAACATAATCTCTATCGAAAATGGCGTAGATGGTCGATATACAATCAAATTGACTCATTTTATGAATGAAGAAACAGAAAAGGCTAATCCATACGTATATATTAGTCCTGTTGTATTTACAAAGGCTTTCTTTAAGCTATCTGTAGCAACTAAGAAACTGTTCTTAGACATTGCTATGCAACAACATACAGAAACAACGTTAAAGCGTTCTTTGGACAAGCAGGACGAAAGAGGTAACAAAACTCACTTTGGTGGAATGTATCGTTTCTTACATAAAAAATATCCGCACCAGATCCGTGCGGTTATCGAAGAATTAACAACTGCATTACCGTGTACGGGGAATCCCCTATTCAAAATTTGCAAAATGCAAAAAGGTGTAAAGCATACAAAACGATATACAACATTATATCTATCTATCCATTCGGACTTCTTATGTACGAAAGAATCTGGAGAAGAGCAACACAGGGATCCATTTACACCAAAAGCTACCTATGCTCGTAAAGCAAAATTCATCGAATCAGTTCTACAAGAAATGAATATCGGTGAACTGTCTGCAGACATGAATAAGTTCATTCATGTATTAAAGCATACTTGTCATCGTCAAATTCGTGGTGTAATTCGTGGGCTTCGTGACATGGTTGATCGAAAAGAAGGATATCCAACGAAAATTGTATATACATTGAAAAAACTGTTACATCAAACATCTCAATATCAAATTCTTGATACAGCGGCGAAAGAAGGCATCTACCCTCTTATTGCACARCATRTACCAAAAGAGAGAAATAGTGACCGTGAACAAGCTGTCTTTAATTTYGGTCTACATTATTCCATGTACTCTCTTSGCAACATTAAGAAGATGTTTAAAAATGTGCATRCACTACTGAAGCAGAAGTTTACGGTACCAGTGACGGAAGAGTCTTATCACCGTAATTATCTAAAATACCAGGAAGAAACGTTATTTAGAAAATATGCATATGATCAGGGAGTGAATCTCCATGCATATATCGCTTTAGAAATTGAAATGCGTGAAAAACTAAAAGTTCGTGGCCATAAAGAACGCACGATTCCAAGTGATGTACGTGAATGGTTTATCGAGGCAATTGATAAGCTGCCACAAGAAAAACTTCGTGTTATTGAGCTRCCAAARCAGTTTAATTTACTAGAGTTTATGCGTACMTTCGAACGTTTAGTACGTGCTGGTGTAACAATAACAGCTCCAGATCAGGTGCTAACYGCAATGAAATAAAAWAATAGCAACGAGCTCTCTATTTTTGAAAAAATCGAAAKTRGAGGGCTATTCGTGTTTGTTTCATTAACACCCCTTTTCTACTACTCTATTTATAAATACCAAATCAGAAGAACTTCATGTAAAATGGAGTCTTTTTTTTATACATTTCTATACAAATCTTCTTCTACCTATAGAAGAATCTCCACACTACAYATTGAATATTCTTCAYSTGTAGTAAAACATCCGATTTTATATCTACAAAAAATCAGAAAGATATTTATAATAATAGTGGATATGAGGACAAATATGATCAAATGTGAATAATATTTCCCCAATATCCTTGAGAATACTAGTGTCGTTGCATTTATCTAATAAAAATCATCAATAATAATGTGAGTTATGTGTAAATACTGAGTAATGTTAACAAATAGCTCCATTATCTGAACAAATTGTGGATAATTGGACGCTAAATACTGCTCCATTTACCAAAATAAAGAAAATAAGCCCTATTTCCACAGTTGAATAAATATAATGTGATTTGTATCAATTTCTTTCCGATTTCATGTAGTAACATATGATTTCCTTTCTGCTTTTTTGTAGAATTGAAAGTCTAACAATCGTTGAATCTACGGATACATTTTCTACTATTTATGATTTTTTACGTTCTAACATCAAATTATCCCTTGTAGGAGTAAGCCTTTTCCCTATTTTTGATAACCTATAAAAGTTTTATCTTTATTTCTTTTTAATATATAAGATATATATTTATAATAGATTTTATTATTACTAGTATGATTGTTAATAAGAAGTCTGACCTAATTGAAAATATTTGTTAATTCAGTTATAATAATGGTAATTAAAMATATCATTACCCACATACAAAAGGACAAACCTACGTATCCCTACCAGGACGAGGTTTGTCCTTTTTTCATTTTATAATCAATTAATAATTGGAGGATTAAACATGGTCGTACTAAAGAATACAACCAATATAGCAATGAATGAATATAGCGAAATTAGATTTTTTAAAGGGATTTTTTGGGGATTATTATTAGTATTCCCTTTTTGGAGTATTATGATAGCCTTATTCATTTGGCTTTGTAAATAATAATCAACATATCAAAAATGCAAAGGGTTGTTTGTCCGTTTGCGTTTTTGATATGCCAGCAACCGTGCGTAGCARAGGGCGGTWGCAGGTCTTTCACCTATTTTYTGTTATAATATCCCCAAAGAAATTAGGTGATTATAATGAACAAGACAATTAGCTTAGAGAAAACCTTAGAAGATTTTTCTGCTTATTTAAATGAAAAAGGCCGAAAATATTCTACGATCTAACGTTATGCATATGATATTAAAGATTTTTATAGATGGTTAGAAGTAAATGAGATACTTTTTCATATCAAATCATGGAGTAATCTATCTGAAAAAGATTATCAGGATTATTTCTCTGAGTTAGAAAACAAGTGTAAATATTCCCTCAAAACAAGGCACAGAATTTGGGTTGTTTTAAAGAAATTTCACATGTTTTTAGGGATAATTAGTCCATTAAATGATATTCATCTCTCTTTAATTCCGGATCAATCACTAARTGAYARTGATTTTATTACTGAAGMGGAAGAAARGCRTYTAAAACAAAYTGTAYTATCAWCAAAGGGGTTAACAGAAAGACAAGCTAARTATCGCYYCYTAATTATGGATAGAGACGCTTGTATAATCAATTTAATAGTAAACTACGGTTTGTCTTTACAAGAGCTTAATATGAGCCATATGCAGTTTGCTAGTAATACTTTAATTGTTCCAGTGGAAAATGGTATGACTAGATCTATCTCTTTAACGGGAGAGGATACAAAACAACTATATAAATATTATAAAAYGATTCCGGAACCAGTAAGGCCTCGRCARTATACAGATAATCCCTTCTTTGTTGCATTTGACTTTAATCGGGGAACATACCGATGGGTATACGAAATCGATGCACCAAAGGCATTGTCTGAGGTTGCTGTTCAAAAGATGATACGACTTGAAGTAAAACGTGCGGGGGTAAATAGGCGTATTTCTGCACAGCAGATGAGGAATACATTTATTCTCCGTCTTATTAAACAAGGAATAAATGAAGATGAATTGGTAAGTAGAATGGGATTCAAAACTAAGATATCTCTAAAAAGATTTTTCCGATATTTACAACAAGTTCAACTCAAGCACGTTCAAAGCAATACAACAGATTAAAGACACATGAATATTAACAGTAAAGATAGTAAGGATATTAAATTAAATATATAGAAAGACGATTAGTTATTGAAATATAAAGCCTGTATCGATGATTACCAAGTAATTATTGATACAGGCTATCTTTTAAAGCATTTGTCATGTTCAACTAACGCATACGTTAGTTGAACAACGAATATATGTTTATTATTCAAACGAAAGTCCCTTTATTTTAAGTGAATTTCAATCGAATCCTTGGAATATACTAAGTGTTTTTGTAAATAATAGGATTGTTAAATCAAGAAATAAAGGAGGACTTTTATGCTACAGAATCAACAAGACAAAGAAAATTTGGGTTCTAATATGAAACAAAAATTTGCGGGAACTGATGCACAAAAAGTAAAACAAGAAATTCAAAAAGATGTTAGCCAAGGGCAAGGAGCAATGACCTCCCGTGAGGCAGGAGCAATGCGCGATTAAAAAACCACTCTAAGTGGTTTTTTATTTTTCTACATGTAAATTAAACACTTTACAACTCGCATTTTGATTTGATGGTTTAGATAATCTGTAGTAAATAACCTCTTTCTTGTTCATTTACTACAATAAAAAGATGTTAAATAGTCTTCGAAATGTAGATTCATTATCTTCTGCTTGGGGGTCATTCGCTGTTTTACCAAGAAATCGCATCAGAAGTCTCTTTTTATAGAAAAATAAATGACAAACTAATTCCCAAATGGAATTCATTTCCCCCTCCGGTTTCCAAATTGCCTTTTCAAAAGTAATATTCTTTAGCACTTTTTCAAGTGGCGGAAACCAGTCTTCTTCATCTAAGCAGCTTGCCCATTGTTGTGACAAAAGTGTTTTTACATCCATTTTCGATTTTTGCCCTCATAGTGAGTTACTTCTCCATATATTTTTTATGTTTTGTATTTTACTATCTTTGTTTAAGACAATAAATTATAAATTGTATATTAAGATATCAGCTGAGAAATATAAATATCTATTTATGGAACGATATTCATGAAATAGTCGTACATTATTCTTCACTCAGTATTAAGCCCCCCTTCACTTCCTCTATTTAATTCCTTGTGGAGGATATATTTTCCTGATGATAATCATAACCTATACCAGAATTTCATTTATTACATGAAAATTCAGAGAGGAGTGATTATGATGGGTTTCCCACCTCAACAACAAAGTAAACCTGGCATTGAATCATTAATGATACCTAGACCTATATTTGATAACCCCGATTATAAACCAGCTKGTAAACTTATAAATAAGGTAGCGCTTATAACTGGTGGGGATAGTGGAATTGGAAGGGCTGTCGCTGTGGCCTTCGCGAAAGAGGGTGCAGACATAGCGATCTCATACCTAAATGAACATAGTGATGCAAAAGAAACGGAGTTCTATGTCAAAAAGTATGGTCGTAGTTGCATTACCATTCCAGGTGATATTGGGTATGAGCAGCATTGCCAACAAGCAGTAATGCAAACAATTCACCAGTATGGTCGTATTGACATTTTGGTGAATAATGCCGGTGTACTATACATAAAGAACGATCTACTTGATGTAGATTCAAACCAACGAGCAAGTACTTTTCACACAAATATTTTTTCGCAGTTTATTTTGACGAAAGCCGCTCTTCCATACATGAATTCAGGGAGCTCTATAATAAATACAACATCCCTTAGTGCCTATCATGGAGATCAAGATGCAATTGACTACGCTTCATCTAAAGGAGCCATTGTTTCATTTACACGTTCGCTGTCATTATCACTGGTACCGAAAGGAATTCGAGTTAATGGTGTGGCCCCAGGACCAATTTGGACGCCATTAATTCCATCTTCTTTGCCTCCAGAATGGCTTGCCACATTTGGAGACCACGTTCCTATGAAGCGAGCCGGTCAACCGTTTGAAGTGGCACCTGCTTATGTATTCTTGGCTTCTGATGATGCATCTTACATATCAGGGCAAATTCTGCACGTGAATGGTGGGGAAATTATAAACGGTTAAATATTTAACAAAAATAATCTTAGTTAATATTATTCGAATGGGGTATTTACCCAACACCTTTGGATGAGTCATTTCTATTTTTTTTAGATAGAAAAAGAGAGTCCCTCATTAAAGGCACTCTCTTTTACGTATTTCCTCTATTCTTAATCGATTACGATTTCATTTATATTTAGCTTGTTTAAAGCCTCTTTATAAAAACTCATTACTTTTTGAGCATGTTGTATAGCCATTAACCCATCTTGAACGGTAAGGGCTTCRAAATACGGATAACGAATKTCTGTAGCATAACCATTCAGCTGCACGCAYTGWTCTAAAATCAATGAGAAYTYCTCATYTAATYTRCGACAMRATTTGTGCAGCATTAAAAGGTTATGAGTTTTAGGGACTGGTCTACCGTTTAGTGCAAGAAATCCTTTTAGAAGTTTCTCCACACATTGTTGACTATGATAGCAAATAATTGCAGTAGGGAAAGGTTTCATGTGAGTTAAGTACCTAGCAGAATCTAAATCAGATTTTGCAATGAATAGCCACTCTTTTAGATCCTCAGTATTTTTCATATAAAACTTTCCCCTCTAGTGCAATTTTGTGCTCCATGGTTACATTGCGGTTAGCACGTTCTTGAAACTCTTCCGGTCCATACACTAAAATATCAACTGGTGTTTCCATTACATCGTAAATACCCCAATTAATACGGTTAATGACTTCCCTTTTTCTTGCTCCTACACCATCCACAACAATACAAAGATCAAAATCACTATCTTCATTTGGTGTGCCATAAGCATGAGAGCCAAAAAGGATAATTTTTTGGACAGAAGACACGGTTTCACAAATTTTTTGTACTAATAGGTTTAATTCCCTTTGTACTTCTTCGTTAATCCGAATCACCTCTTGGATAATTGAATTATATTGACGTTTGATTATATTATACATGCGTTTCTCTGCTCCCTGCTATTACATATTTATTTTTATATTGTTCTCTTGTTTCCCAACGTTCTGCAATGCTTGRTAACATTCRTATACCTGYTTGAAATCTTGTAAGAATCCATCRYMAGAGATAYTATGAAATCCTTTAAAATTCCTTCTACACCAATATAAGAGGTTAGATTCATCCTTAGCTAAAAAAGAATCCGGATGGAAATGAATCAGAGCCTCTGCTATACAAGCCAGAAGCAATGGAATCATTTCAGTAGTATGCTTTGATAAATTAAGTACACATACAACCGCATAATTCTTATATTGATAGTATCGTAGAACACCATTACACACGTTTGTTGGTGTTAAAGTGTGTTGTAATTGAGTGGAATCTAATTGATACACTCTCATCTTGTCCCCTCCTATATCATTACTCCTCAATTGGTGCAGCTTTCATAAACGCTTTTTGAGCTTGGAAAATGATATAGTGATTCGATACAGTACCTTCATCAAAGAGTTCGTTGACGAATTGTGCAACAGTCATGGCAGCGAACTTATTTGTAATAACGCGCTGTGGTTCTGAAGCAGCTAATTCGGAACAACTTAATTGACTTGGAGCCGTTTCTTTTTCGTAAAAGCATCTGGAAATAAATCGCCAAGCGGTGAAAGAATGACCTCGCCATTCAATTTAACTCCACATACTGCTTGTCCGTTATAACCACTGTTTTCTAAATCAGGMATTTCGTTYGCAATAAATCCRTTKATAAKCRATTCAAARGATTGACGAAGTTCTTGATTATTAGGAAGGACTTCTTTTGACTGTAATAAGTCAAAGAAGTCACTGTGATTCATAATCATTTGAATGCCGCATTACACACGAACCGGTAGGATTAACTGCAAATTAGAATGAATTGTATCCTCTGCTCCCACTACCACAATAGGTCTCTGATTACTAATCATTTTTATCGCGATTTTTTCAGAAGATATCGTTTGTAGTGCTTGCAGCAGATATTCCACATTACAAGCCAATGTAAATGCCTCTACTTGATTACATGGAATTTCTACACTTGCAGTACCTACTTGAGAATTTTGTGGTTTAAGGTGAATGCTTTCCTTTCCTTCTGACGYAAGCACGATTAGTGAAGAAAAGGCAGAAAGCTGTTCCAACGTGTTTTTAAGTGATAGTTGTATTTCACTTTTGAACTGGCCGGGYACCATACGTGCCGTATCAGGATATGTACCAGCTAGTAATCTAGRCTGATAGATAATACTTTCGCCACGTATTAACAGCTGTGTATCACTAATGAGCTTTAAWTGTAAATTTGTTTCACGATTAAAGAGCTTAAGAGCTGTTTTAACGTCTACAGTAGCATTAGCTTTCTCTAATTTTTCGATAAATAAAGTACGGTTAATAGTAAATTTCATAATTTTACCCTCCAAAAAAGTAATAAAAAAAGAACAGACTTCATATCCTGTTCATTCGTTTCCCTGCTATAAAACAAAGCTTTACGCRCTTTGTTGTTTTTTTWACTKTKCTATRAGTTGATGAATGGMTTCTGCATGAYYATGAAGTAACCATTCTCTAAAAGACGTGATATCGCCAGKTATATAGGTAGATAACCAGCGATTAAGCTGTTCCTCATTCCCATGRCTAATATCTTCGCATCGTCTGGTTTCGTCATATCTTTTACTTCAATGTTTACAACTTTTAGATGGTACGGCATACGGCCATTGCTAAAAACATCCCCTACACAAATTGTCAAAAGACTCGTTTTAATTTCAGTTACAACATTCATTATATATGCTCCTCTGCAGATTAATAAAAAAGACATTGAACAAATTCGTCCAATGCCTTTTTCCCTCTTATATATTCTTTAACTCAAAGTACAATTTTTCAGGTTTTCCATACATGTTAATTTCATTTTGATATACGACAGCTAATTGCTGAGACATCTCAATGCTTTCCATATAGGATAATGAAGCAGCTGCTTCTATTTTTTCTTTAATTTCATTAGGAATAACTGCGTAAGATAAGCTATCCATTTTACTTCCTAATTTAGTATCTGTAGCAGCCTCATAATAAATTTCGGTAATTAAGACCTCATTATCATCTGGATCATACATATATCCTCGGTTAACTGTAATCATATTAAAGTACTCCTCTCAAGTTTCACATTCTAATCCCTTGTGCTTTTAGCATTGCAACAAGTATCTTACGTATATAAATACTCTAGTTCTTAATTTTTATATTCCATTCTTTATCTAGTTTACTATAAATTAGAAATTAATCTCTTTCTTTGCTGTCAAATTCAAAAATCTTTAACAATAGTAAGAGACGATAAAGACCTGGTAAGTGTTTTTCTCCATAATAGAAATAGAATTCCTGCGATTCTTTTTTATAAGAAAATTGTACACCTAAGTGTGCAGGAAACGACTTTTAATGGGTTCGGTGATTTCTTTATTTTGAAAGGTTAATATAAGTTCCCCTAGTGATAATGCTAGTTCATCTAATGTAATTGCATGTTCATGTTTCATCATAAATATCTCCTTTTCCAAATAAAAAAAGCACAAATCATGTGCTATTTCTTCACAGTATTTTTTAGTTATAATACCTAAATATCTAGCCTTCTTATTCTTGCTTAGTTTAGTATCTCTACTACAGTACAAGGACATGTTGTAAAGCGCTTCTCTTTAGAGATTTCTTGTAAAAATTTAGTAACAGGATAACCATTGTACAGAACCTGAATATGCTCTGAGAGGCCCGTTATTTGAATGAATAACTCATTTAAGTCTGTACAATTGTGATTTGTTTCTAATAAATAGTACCCAGCTGCCTCATATGAATTTCGAGCATAAATTACTCTCATAAACTCTTTCGAACTTCCTATCTTGTAAAATTTCATTTTATCTCTCCTCTTAATTAAACAAAAAAATCACAAAATAAGTGCTTTTTCATTTAGCATATTATTAGCCCCGAAGGTCTATTTACATGTGCTTCCTAACTTAAAGACAACACAAAAAGGGCTTCTTCAAGTCGATTAAAATGTGCATAGCAAAATAAGCTATATATACACTAATCGGCTCAAAGAAGCCCTTTCATAATTGAAACAAGAACACAACTTGCTTCTACAACTCAACCACAACACATAAGGTGTGGGAATAAACGGAATCAATTAAACAATAAATATAAATTTATATTAAACTATTTTTATATTATATTCAATTGTTTTTAATGAAATGAAGATAAGAAGGAATTTATTATGCAGATGTTATATGTATTGTATAATAATACCCCTGTTTCCCCTGCTATAAATCCCCTCTTATTTTCAKTTCTTGGTGTTACTTCATRTACTGCATTTCAAAATATAGTTTTTCTGGCTTTTGATGTTGGTCTAAATAACAAAGTATTTCTTTAATGGTTTCTGCTTCAACTTCAACAGTCTCCATGTAGGACATACTTTCAGTTTCTTGGACCTTTTGAAAAATAGCAGTAGGTAGTTTAACCGCATCGAACACACCCATTTTGCTTCCTAGCTTTTGTTCTGATGTAGCATCGTAGAAAATTTCATTAACAATTACCTTATTATCATCTGGATTGTACATGTACCCTCTTTGTATACGTAGCAATGTATTACTCCTTTCTTACATATTCTATTTCAACAATAATTACATCTGCATATATCATTATTGTTGAAACAGGCATCAAACAATATTATTTCGTAAAATCCATACTTTGTATAGAGGTAGATACAGGATAATTAGTTTTCGTAATTTATTTTTGAATATTTCGTCCTTTTTTAAACGTTTCTTTTAAAAAAAGAGAAGCTAATATTCTTTTACGAATGGCTTCTCTGAAAAAAATGTTACTTATTTCTTTTTTAAACGAAGTTACACCCACCACATCTGTGAAGGGTTTTCTTCAATTAAAATAGATTGAAGATTTTTTGTGGCACGTTTAAATCCCTCTTGAATAGACATGAGGGGATCTTCGTGTTCGATACTTACAACATAATCATATCCATATGTACGAAGTGCACTCATCATTTGCGACCATTCTTCTAAGCTATGACCACAGCCAACAGAACGGAATGTCCAAGCTCTTGTTTTCAGTTCACCGTAGGGCTGCATGTCTGTTAAACCATACATATTTACATTATCTTGATCGATGTAAGTGTCTTTTGCATGAAAGTGATAAATTGCATTTTCTTTCATTAATAACTTAATAGCAGCGACAGGGTCAATTCCTTGCCACCATAAATGACTAGGGTCTAAGTTAGCACCTATCGCATTGCATGTTTCTTCACGTAGTTTTAGTAATGTATATGGCGTATGTACTAAGAAACCACCGTGAAGTTCTAAACCAATTTTTACACCATGTTCTTTTGCAAATTCACCAACTTGTTTCCAATAAGGAATGAGCTTTTCTTCCCATTGCCATTTTAAAATATCATTGTATTCATTTGGCCATGGTGCAACAGGCCAATTCGGGTATTTTGCGCTTTCATGGTCACCTGCTACGCCTGAAAAACAATTCACAACAGGTACGTCTAGTAGTGAAGCTAGTTGAATGGTTTTTAACAATGTTTCATGAGATTCTGTTGCAAAAGCAGCATCTGGGGATAATGGATTTCCGTGACAACTAAAAGCGCTAATGATTAAGTCTCTTTTTTGTACATGTTCTATATATACGCTTCTGGCTTGTTCACTTTCTAATAATACATCTAAGTTACAGTGCGAACCTCCAGGATAACAACCTGTACCAATTTCTACTGCATGCAAACCGGCTGCTTGTACATAATCAAGCATTTCTTCAAATTCCATGTGAGAGAAAAGTGTTGTAAATACTCCTAATTTCATTTATCTTCCCGTCCCTTCTTCATGTGTGTTACTACTTTCGTAAATTGCATCAATAATTTGCGATACTTGCAGCGATTCCTCAGGCTTTACAATTAATTCTTCATCGTATAAGCAAGCTTTTACAAAGTTTTCTGCTTGCAAAATTCCAGGATCGCCGTTATTTGCTATCCAGACTGGTTCACTATTTAATATCATATTATGTTTTATTGTATATAATTCAATTGGAAAAACATTTATTCCACCGTTTACTCCGGAAATACTCACATGTTCTTCATCATTTTTAATATTTGCTGCCCAAGAAGTTTCAAATAACAATGATGCCCCATTTTCAAACTTTATATATGCGGTAACATGATCATCAACTTGAAACGTTTTATAATCATATTCTCCCCACATATTTACTTGATTTGGTTGCTTACTAACGGCATTATAGACACTACCAATGACTTCTGTTTGTTTTGGATTTCCAATTAACCAAAGTGCTAAATCAAGAAGATGACAACCGTAATCTATTAAACTTCCTCCGCCTTGTAATTCTTTATTTGTGAAAACGCCCCAGCCTGGTACTTTTCGGCGACGGAGTGCTTTTACACGAACAACAAGAGGTGTGCCAATCTCACCTATCATCATTTGTTTTGCAACTTGCGACTCTTTCATGTAACGATAATGATAAGCGATAGCAAGTTTTTTACCGTTGTTTTTTGCAGATTCTATCATTTTTTCGCATTCTGCCGCTGTTAAAGCCATCGGTTTTTCGCATAATACATGTTTCCCTGCTTGTAATGCTGCGATAGAAATCTCAGCATGAAACTTATTAGGTGTACAAATACAAACAGCATCAACTTCTTTAAAGACTTCTTCATACGTTTCAAATACATAAGGAATGTTATATGTTTCAGCGATTTGTTTTGCGTGTTCTATGTTTCTATCATGTATAGCCGTAATCGTACAATATTGATGTAACTTTACAAATGCAGGGATATGGCGACCTTGTGCAATTCCTCCGGCCCCTATTATTCCAATGCGTAGTTTCTTCATGTCTTCACCTTTTCTCAAAATGGAATTGTAACAATTTGTTTTGTTTCACTGGATTGTATGGCTGCTAAAATGACTTCTAACGATTTCATTCCTTCTACACCATTAATTAACGGCTCTTTATCAGAAAGGATAGACTCTACAAACTGCTCAATTACATGTGAATTACTTTGACCAACTGCAGCATTCGATTGAATTTTATCAAGCTCATATTTTACAACTTCACCATTTTTATATTGAAGAATGAGTGAGTAAGTCGGATCATCTTCTAGTCGAAGAGTGGCCTTTTCACCATAAATAATTGTTGAATTATCTTCTTTGCTAACGTAAGACCAACTTGCTGCAAGTGTTCCGATAATGCCACTTTCGCTTTTCAACATACATACAGCACAATCATCTACATTCGAAAATGTTTTTGCGCTCGTCTCAACAAAGGCACCAACTTCTGTAATTTCTTCATTAAGAATATACCGAATTAAATCCGCTTTATGTACACCTAAATCACCCATTGCACCAAGAAACGCTTCATCTTTTTTAAAGAACCAGCTCTCTTTTCCATCTACACTCCAATTTTCAGGACCACTATGACCAAATGCTGTACGGAAGCTATATATTTTTCCGATTTCTCCATTTTCAATCAATTGTTTTGCCTTTTGGTGAGAAGTAACAAATCGCTGGTTATGACCAATCATTAACTTTTTACCGCTTTTTTCAGCAGCTTCAATCATCATTTCCGCATCTTTTTTTGACGTCGCCATTGGCTTTTCACATAGTACATGGATACCTGATTGTAAAGCAACGATAGAAATTGATGCATGTAAATCATTTGGTGTACATACACTCACTGCATCTAACTCTTCACAATTGATAAGCTCGTTATAGTCAGTGTACATATTTACACCATACTTATTGGCAACTTCTTTTGCGCGCTTTTTATTACTGTCACAAACAGCCACAATCTGTACATATGGGTTTGCTTCGTATTCTGGTAAATGACGATACTGCGCGATGCTTCCGCAGCCAATAACACCTACTTTTAAAATATTCACTGTCATATCCTCCTTTTGCTTGATTTGAAATTATTATAGAAATTTTTTTACTGAAAAAATATGCTATATATCGTTATGTTTTTATCAAAAGTTGCCTTTTTCTATAAGAAATAAGGCAACTTACTTATCGCATTTTGATAAAGGTGTTATATTGCTAATAAGGAGGTGTAAACGTCTATGTCAGAAGGGATTTGTAATAAGCTTGCTGAAGCAATTGAAGAAAAGGTTATTTATCAAAATCCATTACTATTTTTAAAGGTCTGGGACATTGTTATGGAAACCTCTTATAATAATCAAATTGAGAGTGCCCCTTGGCATTATCATGAAGAGATTGAGTTTCTAGCAATTATAGAAGGAGATTTAGGTATACAAAATAAAGATAAGTATATTGTTCTTGGCCCTGGAGATGTTTTTATTTTTGGGAAATCTGAGTTGCATCGGTCACATAAACCTTCTGCAGGTTCGTTACACTACGTTGTGTTTCAAGTAAATTTAAAACAACACTTTGACCGAAGCATTATACAATATTTACATTGCTTTTCAGAACAAACAAAATCCTTAAATGAGTTAAACTATATTTTTGAACAAAATGAAGTGGTGAAACATGAGGCTTATGTTCTTATTACAGAAATCTTTACAGAATCAAAAATGAAAATGAACGGATATGAAATCGCAATTAGTGCTGCCATTAAGAAATTACTTTTATTACTAGTAAGAAACGACACACATAACATATTAAATTATAGTGAACAAGACGACTTTGCTCGTTTAAAACCAGTACTTGATTATGTAGAAGATCATTTAGGAGAAAAGATAACCGTAACCAAAGCATGTGCATTAATAAATTTAAGCTATCATTATTTCATCAAATACTTTAAAAGAATTATGGGTATTTCCTTTTTAGATTATGTGAATTATAAGCGCATCAAACAAGCTGAAAGTTTATTAATAACAAGTGACCTTAGTATTACAGATGTCGGATGCGAAGTTGGAATTGCAAACATGTCACAGTTTTATAAGTTGTTTAAAAAAGAAAATAACTGTTTACCGAAAGAGTTTAAGCAGCGAATACAAAGCATTGAACTACCCCCACTTTCACTTCGTTTAGAAGTGGAGGATTCCAAAGTAAAGAGTTCTATCGAACTCTAATTTATTAGGCTATCCCCGCAGTCCTTGCGGTTAGAAGCTTTATTGCTTCATTCTTTAGATTGATACTTGCGTTAATATCTCTATCATGRTGTGTAMGRCAAGAAGGGCAGTCCCATTTACGTAGGTTKAGRTTTTTAACGTCTTTRTTTTGATATCCACAACAAGAACATAATTGGCTTGAAGCAAATGTTTTCGATACGACAATGAYTTGTTTGCTGTACCATTYYGCTTTATATTCCAACATGGTTCRAAACTGTGACCATGATACCTCACTAATTGCTTTTGCTAACTTATGATTCTTTAGCATATTCGATACTTGCAAATCTTCTATACCGATAACATCGTGGTTTTTGATGATTTCAAATGATAAAACACGCAAATCATCTCTATTTGTTAAAGTAAACAAGCCACCCATTAAAAGAAAGCAATAGCTTGTAAGGGTGGCTTAGTTTGTTGCGAATAGCTTTGTATTTAATTGTTTAATCTCCCCTTCTGCAAGAGGCTGATAAAAAGCATGTTGTAATCCTTGAGAATGTAAGGTTTCTCCTATACAWAGCAATACTTTACCAKGRATTAAATCAAGTAGTAKWTCATTATTAATTTGYTTTGCCTGTTTTTCAGTAGAAACATAAAYAACTAAGATTGTAGGATTATTCCCTAAGTCTTGCATAATAACATCTTTCCCKGACTCTACAAAAGYCTTCCATCTAGCGATAATYCGCTTTAATCGWTYCTTTGTATCTGATAATAAGGTGGAGTATACACATAGGACGGAGCATAGCGTAGATGGCAGAGTAAGTCTATATCATGCCAATAACGTAGGTGAACGTATTTGCCGTGATTATCAAGGCGCTCCGGAGCAAAGTAAAACATATTTCCTTGCCAGTACTTTAAGAGCTTAAACCCATTATCGGATAACGTATAAGCCTCCTCAAGAATTTCCATATCAAAAATCTCTACTTGCCATTTTTCAATGAGACGATAGTAAAGTAGTCCTTGAAGTGCATCATTAATTCTCTTACGCGAAAACTTATCTTTGAATAGATATAATAAATGATTAAAACGAACAGATGTATGAATACCGATGAAAGTTAGTATTGCATGCTGTTCTTCTGTTAAACGCTGCTTAAACGTAACTAATTCGTCATAGGAATGGAATACATAGGTTTTATCCAGACTATGTATYCGATATACCTGAAGTCCYTGTGCRTCCTCAYTTGWTAAATGTGGRAYKGAAGGGARATATGRAGACATTTGATTCTCTATTGTACGCATAGTCATTCATTAAAATTGAAAGATTGCAGAACTAGATTTTTTACTTTGGCCTTGAGGATAATTTAAAATACGTACAGTTCCTCTGCGATTTTTTGGATCAATATTAAGCAGCTCACATGTAACGATTGTTTGGTTAATTGCATCTTCTGGAGTTGGATTAGCAAGATTACGGCTCTTTAATCCTTTAAATTGAATACCAGGTGCAACTTCTACGAAAATACCAGCAATGGCATCTACACCTACAATTTTACCTACAAAACGGTCACGTCGCTTCTTAAGATCTAATAGCTTTTCCATTGGATCTGTTTCTAGTTTCTTTTTATTTCCTCTAAATTCATAGCGGCCGTTCTTTTCTAATACTTTATCGATAATGAGCTCTACAACATCACCAATAATAATATCCTCCGGACGTACAAATGAATGTGACCAATGTGAGTACCTTACCCCTATAGTTACACCATGGACTTCAACCAGRACGGTTTGTGCAGTTGGAATATGACCTGAAACTGTTCCTGTGTATACTTTATTCCCACCTTGTGAGGTTACTTCATCATATAATCTTTTTTGTAATGCGAGCTCTCCTGCTGTGATTGATACAACAGCAAAGTTCCCTTCCTCTGTCTTTTGGAAATGCTCAATGATAACAGGTTTTGTTCTACCAACTAGCCATTGAGGATTTTTAGGAATTGTTATCCCTGCCTCTGTAATTGGGCAGTATGCAGTTGTATGGGTACCAATTTGCATCGTAAGTACGGGTATGCGTTCTGATTTACCATTTTTAGTTGGGAACAACTTTTCAGAGACTACTGTAATTAAGCCTTTACCTATAATACGTTCACGTTTCATACGAGCTAACTCTTCTAATTCATGCTCACGTACTCGCTCAAATTGATTAAAGTTTGTTTCTACTTGTGTGTCTCCTACTGTGATTTCTTGTCCAAAAGCCATCCCTAGTTCTTCTGCAACGTGTGTTGTTTCTTTCTCTACTGTCATTCTATTTTTCCTCCTAGAACGTAAAAAAGGACACACCTGTACCGTTGGAATGGTACGTAAGGTGTGTCCTTCACGTAAGTTATGTTTTATTTATATAATTATTAATTTTAATATAATGGTATTAAGAAATTTATGCAAGTGTTATTTGGTTCAACTTCAAATGTTTTCTGGCAAATCTCTTGTAGCTTTGAATTAAAGTTTGATTAAATAATGTACCCAAACTCTTATTTTACAGTAAAAAATTTGATTAAAATAACTTCTATATTTGTGCATACATATAGTGTTTTTATAAAATTATCTACATTTACTACATAAAATTTCGTTTGCTCTCTTAGCTAATACTTTATCTAATTGTCCAACAGGCATATTTTTTTCTTCAGGTAATACTAAAGAAACTGCAAATCGTTCACCATGTTCGATTGTTTTATCACATTGTGAACACACTAAATTTACATCTTTAAAATGATTTTTTAATTTATCTAACATATCATTTATTCCTCCTATTTGATTGTGAAATATAAATATCATTATATTCATTATAACAAGATAAAAAAGATGGAGTKAAATTCCAATTCACACCATCTTTAGCAACAACTCTTTTATTAATCGGCAATAAAGCTTTTTTAATAACATCGTGATTTTATTACAAGTCAACATCTCTCATTAATTTCAAAGTATTGTTCTAATTGAAAGGCTATATTAATCAAATATATCGTTTAATTCCTTACTCATCACGTTAGATGTATTTTTCTTAGGTTGTTCATTTCTATATGACAGTGGCTGTGCACCACTATACTTATTTTTCTGTTGAGYYTTKAGRMGTTCTTGACGTTCTTTATAGGTCATASGGCTATACTCTYGTTGCTCTTCAGTGTTTTTTGTGTTTTCTACCATGTTTTTTTCTAAGTTTTTATGAACAGTAGCACTAATTGATTCGTAAACTTTTGCAACTTCGTCATCTAGTTTGTTTTCTTCTGTAAAATCTACTGCTTCTATAACTGGAATCAGCTTTTCACCAATATCTGTTTCTGATTCTTCCGCTATTTGCAGTGTATTTACTTCTTCTTGTAACTCCTCTTGGAATGGTTCGGTTTTAATTGAAAGCTCCGTCTCAATTGAAGCATCTGTGTTCCACTCTTGTTCCATTATAGAAATGGATAAACCTTTGTTAAGTTCGGCCACATCCATATCTATTTCATAGGAATCTACTATATCCTCTGGCTTTAGCTCAATTACTTCCTTGATTATTTCTTCAACTACCTCTTCATGTATTTCAGGTGTTACACATTCCAACTTTTGTTGCGTGTCTATGTCATTTAAGACTCCATGACGTTGTAAGGCATCTAGTAAGCGTGAGGCACGTGTAGAACCAATATTAAATTTATCCTGCAATGCCGATAGGGAAGCCGCCCTGGATTGCTTCACAAAAATTACAACATCATCATATAAGATATCTTTAAAAAAGCTTGTCTCTTCAAGCGCGGCCTCCTTGTCTTCGCTTGGAATGGCTACTTCTTGAGGAATACTTTTATCGGAATTTGTTTCGTACAAGACGGTAGAATTTATATCAGACGCCTCTGGCGATAGTGGACTACTATTGTCTTTTGAAATTAGAACTTTACGAGGTTCTTTTCCTGTATAGGAGCTGACAACTAGATTTTGTTCTAACTTCTCAATTAATCGCGCTGTCTTCATATAGCCAATCCTAAATTTTCTTTGCAGCAGGGATGGCGAGACTTGCTGTGATTCAATTACGAAGCTTTTAATCTCTTCATATAGAGAAGTGTCCTCTTCATCTTTCTCGTTGTGGCTTGTCTGTTGTTCATTAGCAATGGATGTATTTAATACAACTATATCTTCGACTTCTTTTGTTTCAGGTTCAGATTTATTCTCCTTATAATTATCCAATGAGACAATGTGCTGTTGTCCCTCGTCTGTTCCTATAGAATTGTTCTGCTCCATCGTATCATTCTGTATAGGTGGTAATGGTTCTATTGTYTTCATATTCTCTGCATCTACGTGCTTCATTGGATTTGCTTTAKTAATAGAWTCCTTRATTAGAAKGAGACGCTCATTTYCCCAATATTGCCCTAGTTTTTCGTCAACTTGAATAATCGCTTTAGCAAACTCTTCTTTGGGTACAAAATTACTTGTGATTTGTTGTACAGGCTGCACATGATTATCTTGTACGATACGAGCAGCACAAATAAATGCACCTTGTGCCATAATATCCCCTGGCGACATAACCACTTCTTTTGTTTTTTGATAGGTTGATCCTAAGCGACTAACGGGATTCTCTTGCATAGGAGAAATACCTTGTTCAGATTCAGATTCTTTAAATTCCTCTTTTTCGCCAAACATGTCAGAGAATATCTTTGCATCATATGGCGTAACATCTCCAAATATCATTTTGTTACGGAATGAGCCCAGCAAGGTAAACATGTACTGCTCTGTGAAATCGAGAGCTAATTGAGATAGTGTTTGGCTTGCAATTGTCAGGATAACTTTATATTTACGAGATTGTGCAGGGAATTCTTTAAACGGGCGCACAACGTAATCTGGAAATTCATCGACAATAATATGATGGTACGGTGATAAGTTTGGTTCTCTACGGAATACAGCATTCTGCATACTAAGTAAGACAAATTTTCCTAATACGTTAGAAAGGTCGGCTAATTCCCCTTTTGCCGTGTTCACTAGTAAAATACCACCTTGCTCTAAGTGGACATCGAAATCAAAATCGGATTTTCCAAATAAAACACGTCGTATCAGTACGTTTGAAGCAAGGTCTTTTAAGATGTTACGTAATCCTTTTACATATTCTTCTTCTCTATCATAATGCATGGGATGTCCGCGGTATTTTCCTTTTTTATAAACCGCTGGTTCACCTTGAGAGTCTGTCTTTTCTCGAATGGTATTATCAAACCACTCGTCTATCCCTTTTATAATTTTATATTCGTTGTTCTGATCCCGGGAAGCAGCGCCAGTTTGAACAAAATCGTATAACTTTTCCACCTGTACTTTTAACAGTTTATGCATACGATGGACACGTTCTACATCATCATACATCTCTATCAAGTCATCGAAGGTTACATCTTTTTGCGGGTTGTGCAGCTTTAATAAATAGATATGTTGCTTAAGGTGGTTACGCTGTGCTTGCTCAAAGAATGCATTGTTTGATTCAGATAAACCTTGAATAACCATCGCGAACACTTCTGCTACCTTATCAACTGGCCCACGCAGAATGTTTATGTTTTTTGTATCTGGATTAGTTGGATCAATATAGTAAACAGAGCTTTCTGGAATTTTGTGTGCTTGAACTAATTTGTATACTTTCTGACATAAATCATTACTAGGTTCAATTACAGTAACGCCATTTAAAAAGG
>NZ_JBFTMA010000010.1:0-21073 GCF_056396725.1 Bacillus sp. 05T31 | reverse complement strand
ATGTATTGTTGTTACTGCCGTTTTTACATTAGAGTGGTACCTGTTTAATAAACCTTCTGCAAATATCTTATTCTTATCAATTGGAGATGTTTTTCTCTCATTTATTTTTCCGATTATAGATTTATTACTTCTTTTATTAGGAGTTAGTCTAATCTTTCGACCAGCTATTTTTAATGCGAAAAGTAAATTATTTATTTTTATCCTCGTATTAACTGGATTGGCTATTACGGACTACTTGTATTTTTACTTACAAGATGATTTGTCAGATCGTTCACTTATATTATTAAGGTGTTTGTATAGAGTTTTCCTTTTATTTATCGCTATTGCTGCTGCTATACCGAAGAATGCTTCTTCTAGAAGAAATTATTTTATTATTGATCCGACATTCGGAAAGAAACTTCTTGTCATATTTCCTTACCTTGCAGTTGCAGTCTTAATTGGTTTTACTCTTAAAGAGCAAACCTCCTCGGCTACACTTATTACTGGAAATTGTATTGCATTTGTATTTGTGCTGATTCGTCATACAATCGTACGAATGCAAAACAGAGATTTAACTGAGATGTTAAAAGTGTTTAATAATCAATTAGAACAAAAAGTATCTCAAAGAACAGAAGATTTAATAAACAAATCCAATGACTTGGTCAAAAATCAAGAGAGATTTAAGTCATTATATGAGTATCATCCAGATCCTATATTAACGATTGATTCAAATGGTACTGTGTTAAATATAAACCAGGCTGGAAGTATGTTATTAGGAAAAAACAGCGATGAATTAATAGGTAAAGAGTGCTTCTCAATTTTTTTAGATGAAGATAGATCTGAATTGGAAGCGGCTCTACAGGAAGGGAAACGATGCAGTTCGGCTTCGTTACAATTACGTGTGAAAAATAATAATGAGAAGGACATTCATTTTTGGTACGTCACCATTGTTCCTATTATGATAGAAGGGCAAACTTTTGGGAGTTATGTAATGGTAAAAGACATTACGAGAATGAAGCAACAACAAGATGAGATAAACTATCTAGCATTCCATGATACAGTGACGGAGATTGGAAATCGAATATTCTTCCAACAAGAATTAGAAAAATCCATTGGGCGTGCACAAAAAACGCAGGATGAATTTGGACTCTTGTATATAGATTTAAATCGTTTTAAGACCATTAACGATACACTGGGACATTCAATTGGTGACAGTGTTTTAAAAGAAGTTGCTAAACGTTTTAGGACATGTCTGTCACCGGCTATTCCTCTAGCGAGAATAGGGGGAGATGAGTTTGCGGTCATAGTCCATAACCACACAGAGCAACAGCTATTGGATTTGTGTGAAACTCTATTTCGTATAACTGAAGAACCATTTGTAGTTAATCAGCATAGTTTTTATTTATCTCTTAGTATAGGAATAGCGGTGTATCCGTTTGGAGGAATAAATACTACTACACTTTTACAACATGCTGATATTGCTATGTATAGTGCAAAGGAAAAAGGTAATAATGCTGTTTGCATGTATGACGAGACATTATCAAAAAAAATAACAAGACGATTACGATTAGAACAGGATTTACCGAAGGCATTAGAAAATAATGAGTTGTTTTTATTATATCAACCACAAGTTGACAGTAAGACTGGTATGGTTATTGGTGCAGAGGCTTTAATTCGTTGGCAACATCCAGAACTGGGACTTATTTCTCCTTTTGAATTTATACCTATCGCGGAAGAAACGTCGCAAATTATTCCAATTGGGAAATGGACGTTACAGGAAGCGTGTCGACAACTGAAAAAGTGGCATTCTGCAGGCTATGCAAATCTAAAAATGGGGATAAATTTATCAGCTATAGAGTTTGAACAGAAGGACTTTGTTCAAACAATCATATCTACTATAGAAGAAGTAGGGGTACCTGCTAGTTCGATCGATTTAGAATTAACTGAGCGGATAGCAATGGTAGATGAAAAAGAAACGTTAGCGAAGTTAAAAGCATTAAAATCATATGGTGTACATTTATCAATTGACGATTTTGGCACAGGGTATTCTTCATTAGCATATCTCCCTTTGTATCCAATTGATACCTTAAAAATTCCAAGAGAATTTGTTAATAGGATCGGAAATTCTACTGATGGAAATGAAATTATTCATACCATTATTTCACTAGCGCATACTTTAAACATGAAAGTGATCGCAGAAGGGGTAGAAACGAAGGAACAATTAACAGTGTTACAACGTAATGCATGTTATCTAATTCAGGGCTATTACTACAGTAAACCTGTAAGTGAAGATGAATTCATCAAGTTTTTAAGCAGAATGTAGCGTCACCCTGTCTAAGAAAAACACAATCTAGACTTGTTTTTTGTTGAAATTATAACAAATAGAGGACAGCAAAGTAACTGTCAAAATGTTTTAGCATTTAATTTGTCTTAATAGGAAATTCTATTGAGCAAAGACCTTATCTGATTTTAGTTTTAGAAAGGAGAGAAGCGGATGGATTCAATATGGCTAGAGTATGCGTGGGCATTATTAATTTTAATCGGATTAGAAGGTTTGTTATCAGCTGACAATGCCCTTGTACTAGCAGTTATAGCGAAACATTTACCCGAAGAAGAGAAAAAAAGAGCTATAAATTACGGAATCATTATGGCCTTCGTTTTTCGATTTGCAGCCCTGTTTGCGATTTCATTTATTGCAAATGTTTGGCAAATACAGGCGATAGGAGCAGCTTATCTTCTTTACTTAGGATTAAAGCATGTCATTCAGGCGCAATTCGGAAAAAACAATCAAAATATTCACAAGGAAGATGAAAAGGAAGCAGCAGGAAAAAGCTACTGGTTCACAGTAGGAAAGATTGCATTAGCTGACCTTGCTTTTGCGATTGATTCAATATTAGCTGCAGTCGCTCTTGCCCTCGGTCTTCCGGATTCACCGCTAGAAGATTTCGGTGGTATGGATGGAGGACAGTTCATAGTTGTACTTCTCGGAGGAATTGCCGGACTTATTTTAATTAAATTTGCGGCAACTTGGTTTGTACAATTACTGGAGAAACGTCCGGCACTGGAAACAACAGCATATGCAATTGTTGCCTGGGTCGGCGTCAAACTTGCTGTAATTACACTTGCCCATGAGGATATAGGTATTTTAGATCATGATTTTCCACACAGTACAACTTGGACTTTAATCTTCTACGGAGTATTAGTTGCCATCGCACTAATTGGTTGGTTTGCACCGGGAAGTAAGTCATCTCAGAATAATCCTAAAATGTAATACAAAGGTCAGAGCATTATGTGCTTTGTCCTTTGTAATGATAATTATATTGTGTATTTTTCGATTTAACGCTATAATTACAGTGTTAAAGATGGAATCGTGATATGACCTGTTATGAATCTATCATTTTATTTATGAATAAATGGATTGGTATTTTAGCAAGATGTGCTAATAAACTACTCCACCATGATGATAACGTGCCAAAAATGTGGTGCGTATATTTTCGTGGTGGAGTTTTTTTTATTCTCAAAAAGGGGGAGTAACCATGAACGACAGCATGGTTCATATTACAATTAACGGCAAAGAGTATAATGCTGAGCCTGGTTCAACTATACTGGGCATTATTAATGAGAACGGAATTGAACATCCGCAAATTTGTTATGTGCCGGAAGTGGATCCTATTCAAACGTGTGATACTTGTATTGTAGAAGTGAACGGAAAGCTTGTGCGATCCTGTTCTACTGTAGTGACGAGCGGTATGAATATTGAGCTGTCCTCTACTAGTGCGAAGGCAGCACAACATGAGGCGATGGACCGTTTACTAGAAAATCATTTACTTTACTGTACGGTTTGTGACAACAATAACGGGAATTGTAAACTGCATAATACGGCAGAATTAATGGAAATTGAGCATCAAAAATATCCTTATGAGCCAAAAGTTGATGCAAGCGAAGTTGATATGTCTCATCCATTTTATCGCTATGATCCGAATCAATGTATCGCGTGCGGTCAATGTGTAGAGGTGTGTCAAAACTTACAAGTTAATGAAACGTTATCTATTGATTGGGAGGCAGAGCGCCCACGTGTTATTTGGGATGAAGGAGTAGATATTAACGATTCTTCATGTGTAAGCTGCGGTCAATGTGTAACGATTTGTCCTTGTAATGCTTTAATGGAGAAATCGATGCTCGGTGAAGCTGGATTTATGACTGGGCTGAAGCCGGATATTCTTGAACCTATGGTCGATCTTATTAAAGAGGTTGAACCTGGATATAGCGGTATTTTCGCTGTGTCAGAAGTAGAAGCTGCGATGCGCGACACTCGTACGAAGAAGACAAAAACAGTTTGTACGTTTTGTGGTGTAGGTTGTTCATTTGAAGTATGGACGAAAGGGCGCAAAATTTTAAAGGTGCAACCAACTTCTGAKGCACCAGTTAATGCAATTTCTACTTGTGTAAAAGGAAAATTCGGTTGGGATTTCGTTAATTCTGAAAAACGACTTACGAAACCTTTAATTCGTAAAAATGGAGTGTTCGTTGAATCGACTTGGGAAGAAGCGCTTCATGTAGTGGCGAATAAATTGGGCTCTATTAAAGAAGAGTACGGTAAAGGCTCTATCGGCTTTATTTCTTCTTCTAAAATTACGAATGAAGATAATTATGTTATTCAAAAATTAGCGCGTCAAGTGTTCGAAACGAATAACGTTGATAACTGCTCACGTTATTGTCAATCACCAGCGACAGATGGATTGTTCCGTACAATTGGTATGGGCGGAGATGCAGGGACGATTAAAGATATCGCACAATCGGGTCTTGTCATTATCGTCGGTTGTAATCCAACAGAAGGTCACCCAGTATTAGCAACTCGTGTGAAACGTGCGCATAAACTTCACGGTCAAAAACTAATTGTTGCAGATCTTCGTAAAACTGAAATGGCAGAGCGTTCGGATATCTTTATTAGTCCAAAGCAAGGGACGGACCAAGTATGGTTAATGGCTGTTACGAAATATATGATTGATCAAGGTTGGCACGATCAGCAGTTCATCGATGAGAATGTAAACTTCTTTGATGATTTCAAAGATAGTCTCGCGGAATATACGCTTGAATATGCAGAAGAGATTACAGGTATTTCAAAAGAAACGCTCGTTAAAATGGCAGAAATGATTCGTGATGCAGATGGTACGTGTATTCTTTGGGGAATGGGGGTAACGCAAAATACTGGTGGTTCAGATACTTCCGCTGCAATTTCAAACTTACTTCTTGCAACAGGAAACTATCGCCGTCCAGGTGCTGGTGCATATCCGCTTCGAGGTCATAATAACGTACAAGGTGCTTGTGATATGGGAACACTTCCAGGTTGGCTTCCAGGATATCAGCACGTTACTGACGATGTAGAACGTGCGAAATTTGAAATAGCTTACGGAGTAAAAATTGATAACAAACCAGGTCTTAATAACATTGAAATGCTTCACGCAATTGATGAAGGAAAAATGAAAGCTATGTATCTTGTTGGAGAAGATATGGCTCTTGTAGACTCTAACGCAAATCACGTACATGAAGTGTTATCAAGCCTTGAATTCTTTGTCGTTCAAGATGTGTTCCTTTCTAAAACAGCTCAATACGCTGATGTAGTATTACCAGCAGCGCCATCTCTTGAGAAAGAAGGTACTTTTACAAATACAGAGCGTCGTGTACAAAGATTATATCAAGTGCTTCCAACGCTAGGAGATGCGAAACCAGACTGGTGGATCGTGCAGGCAATTGCTAATAAATTAGGTGCAAACTGGAGCTATAATCATCCAAGTGAAATCTTTGCAGAAATGGCAAGCTTATCACCACTATTTGCACACGCAAACTATGAAGTGCTTGAAGGGTGGAACAGTTTCCACTGGGGAAGTTTTGATGGTACGAATACGCCGCTTCTATTTAAAGATGGATTTAACTTCCCGGACAAAAAGGCTCGTTTTGCGATAGCTGATTGGGTACGTCCTGCTGCATTCCCAGCAGAATACGATCTTCACATTAATAACGGCCGTATGCTTGAACATTTCCATGAAGGGAACATGACAAATAAATCAACTGGTATTCAATCGAAAGTACCAGGTGTTTTCGTTGAAGTTTCTCCAGAGTTAGCGAGGGAACGTGGAGTGAAAACTGGTTCGTTAGTACGCCTTGTTTCTCCATTCGGGGCACTTAAATTACGTGCACTCGTAACGGATCGTGTAAAAGCGAATGAGCTGTATTTACCGATGAACTCGACAGATAATGAAACGGCGATTAATTTCTTAACAGGTCCTGCGGTCGATCAACGTACGAATACGCCTGCATATAAACAAACGAAAGTGCGTATGGAAGTGTTACAAGTAGAAGGCGAAAATCCGATGCCAAAAACGAACCCGCGTAATAAAAAGCGTCATCCTCAAAACGGTATTGAGGTAAATCGTAAGTGGGCTCGTCCAGGATACGTACATTTAACGGATAAAGTGAAACTTTAATCAGTGGGGGTTTTCTTTATTACCCACTGATTATTAGTTGAACCAATCGGGCGTTTACGGGCAGTTGATCCCCCACCTAAATTCTTTGCTTTCGCTGAATTTTGAGGTAGGGTTCTTACTGCCCGTTAATGCGGGATAACTAAGGGGGAGAAAAGAATATGGCAGCACCTATTCAAGCGATCCAGAAACAGGAGCTAACTGGGGAAGAACTTAAACAACAAAAACTCGAAGCTTTAAAAGAACTGCTAGCTAATAATGAAGATGCTTTAAATCAAATGTTTAATATAGTAGGTGAATTAAATGACATTGGGATGCTGGAAGCAGCAAATTCTATGCTGAAAGCGAAAGAACCAATCGCAAAAATCGTTCTAGGCCAAGTCACTCGTGAACCAGTTACAAATTTAATTAATAATATGATGGGCGCTGCAGGAGCTTTAACAGAACTTGATCCGGAACTTACGAAAAAGCTTATAGGTAGCGTATTGACAGGTATGGATGAAGGAAACCAGCATTTGCAAAGCAATAAAAAAGTAGGAATATTAGACCTTATGAAAGTACTGAAGGATCCAGATATTAATCGTGCTATCGGATTTGGTCTTCATTTCTTAAAAGGTATGGGTAAAGGGTTAAAAGAAGAATAGATAAGCAACAATAATAGTATTTCATATGTTGTTTGCGTACTTGAGATAATTGTACAAGATGATTCATTTCGTCTCATTATTAAATAGTTTAGACGAAATGATCATTTTGTTAAAATAGTTGTGATGGAATAACTAGGAAGGAATGAGAGTATGTCAAAAATGGTACATGAATTTAATGATATGATCCGAAAGCTTCGAAAAGAGTTGTTCGGGAAAGGGCCGGAAAGAATTCATACTGTATTTACCGAGAACATGGCTATTGCAACACTTTATGGGAATTTAACACCTACTGAGAAATTTATTTCGGGAACTACGGATGGGGCGGAAATGGTTCATATGGCTCGAACGAAAATGATTCAAGAAGTGTATGTGGCTAATCCTCATGAACATTTAGAAGAACTTGTTGGTGCGAAGTTAGTTCATCTGTTTTCTGATATGAAAGTAGATGAAGATATTGCAGTTTCCGTGTTTGTTTTTGATAAAAATATAACGTGAGAGAAGGATGCTCATCGTGAAATCGATTCAGGTGGAACGGAAAATTTTCAAATATGAGCAAGGGGAATTTAAACATATAGAGGACAGCATTGTAACAGAGTTTCCTGTTACGGTTAAAATTAACGGCCAGGAATTTGTTACAATGGTTAGTACTCCAGAGTATATTGAAGATATGGTAATTGGCTTTTTAGCCTCTGAAGGCATTATCCGAAAGTATGAAGATATTGATGAAATATGGATGCAAGAAAAAGAAGGTTATGTACATGTAAAAACGACGAAAATCAATCCTTATTATCGTGACATACAAAACAAACGTTATATTACTTCGTGCTGTGGAATGAGTAGGCAAGGGTTTGTTTTTGCGAACGATGCGCTGACTGCGAAAGAAATGAATGATATTCGCGTAAAGATCTCTGCCGAGGATTGTTTTCGGTTAATGAATGATATGCAGCAATCTGCGTCTACGTTTCAACATACAGGCGGCGTTCATAATGCAGCTTTATGTAATGTGAGTGGAATTGTTTTAAGCCGCATGGATATAGGAAGACATAACGCTTTAGACAAAATTTACGGCTATTGTTTAAAAAATAACATTTCGATTGGTGATAAAATTATTGTTTTTAGTGGACGTATCTCTTCTGAAATTCTATTAAAAGTTGCGAAAATTGGCTGTGAAGTAATATTGTCAAAATCAGCTCCAACTGAGTTAGCATTAGAACTAGCGGAGCAGTTAGGGATTACTACAATAGGCTTCATTCGTAATAAATCTTTAAATGTATATACGCATCCAGAGCGGATTATAAATATAAAATAAGTAGAAACGAGGCAATAATCATGAAATCTGTTACATTAGACAAATTAGATCGTCCTTTAAAGGATTTACGTATTTCTGTTACTGATCGCTGTAATTTTCGCTGTCGATATTGTATGCCAGAAGAAATATTTGGTCGTGATTATTCTTTTTTGTCTAATGATAAAATTTTATCTTTTGATGAAATTGAAAGGATTACACGTATTTTCGTTTCTTTAGGTGTAAGAAAGTTACGTATTACAGGAGGAGAGCCTTTACTTCGAAAAGACTTACCTGAACTCATACAGCGGTTAAACGAAATTGATGGAGTAGAGGATATTGGTTTAACGACAAATGGATCATTACTTAAAAAGTTTGCTCCAGATTTATATAAGGCGGGTTTATCTCGTGTAACAGTTAGTTTAGACTCGTTAAATGAAGAACGATTCTCTTATTTAAATGGGAATAGAAGTAAAGTAAAAACGGTTCTTGCGGGAATACAGGCTGCAGCGGAAGCCGGAATGAAAATTAAAATGAACATGGTTGTCCAAAAAGGGAAAAATGAAGAAGACATCGTTCAGATGGCAGAGTACTTTAAAGAGAATAAGCATATCCTTCGGTTCATTGAATATATGGATGTCGGAAATTTTAACGGCTGGGAATTAGGTGAAGTAGTTTCTAAGCAGGAAATAGTAGAGATGATTCATAAAGTGATGCCGCTTGAACGTATTGAGGCGAACTATCCTGGTGAAGTTGCAACACGTTATCGTTATGTTGGTAGCGAAGAAGAAATAGGAATTATTTCATCTGTAACGGATTCGTTCTGTTCATCATGTACAAGAGCGCGTATTTCTGCAGAAGGAAAATTGTATACATGTTTGTTTGCGTCTAAAGGAAACAATCTTAAAGAATTACTTCGCTTTGGATATACGGATGAGGAGATTACTAATGTTATTCGTGACATTTGGAATAATCGTTCAGACCGTTATTCAGATGAACGGTTAAGCAATACGAATAAAAAAGCAATGCCGAAAATTGAAATGTCGCATATCGGTGGCTGAGAAGCTACTAAGAATGTAGATTCTCTTTGTTAACGTAAATGGTGGGAAATGTGCAAGTTTTGTACACTTTCTATGAGTATAGTAAAAATGATGATTGATATTTCTGTAAGAGATATGCAGAGAGATTAAGCAGCATTCAAAAATCCTTACGATGATAAGGGTTTTTGGTGCTGCTTTTTTTAGATGAGAAAAATGGAGGAATTGGTTATGGCATTTCATAAACCGGAACAAATTGCTGCGCTTGTGATTGAATCCGGTGTTCAAAAGGTGGGGCAACCGCTATCCGCAATGCTTATTCTTGGTTTTTTAGGAGGAGCATTCATTTCGTTAGGATTTTTACTTAATATTCGTGTTCTAGGTAATGTACCGGAGCAGTGGGGAAGTTTAGTCAATTTTATAGGAGGAGCGGTTTTTCCTATAGGACTTATGCTCGTTGTTTTAGCAGGAGGAGAATTAATTACGGGAAACATGATGTCGATGGCCATGGCACTGTATGCACGGAAAATTTCATTGAAACATGTGTTAAACAATTGGGCGTGGATCACTTTAACGAACTTCGCAGGTGCGCTTTTCGTAGCGTATTGTTTCGGTCATCTTGGCGGGTTAACTGAAGGTGCCTATTTAAATAAAACGATAGCGATAGCTCAAGATAAATTACATGAATCTTTCGGGAGAACATTAATTTTAGCGATTGGCTGTAACTGGCTCGTTTGCCTTGCAATTTGGTTAGCATACGGAACGAACGATTTAATCGGAAAGATTGTTGGGATTTGGATTCCGATTATGGCGTTTGTCGTAATTGGGTTTCAGCAAGTAGTAGCAAATATGTTTGTCATTTCAGCAGTTATTTTTGCTGGTCACCTTACGTGGATGGATCTTGCGAAAAACTTTGTGCCAGTCTTTATCGGAAATGTAATTGGCGGAGCTGGATTTGTTGGATTCGCTTATTTTTCTTGTTATCAGAAACAAAGTGCTACCGAAGAAGATGTAATGAAAAAATAACAGTATATGAAAGGAAGGCACCTCATGATAGAGCGGTATTCACGACAACAGTTGTTCACTCCTATTGGAAAAGAAGGGCAAGAGAAGATTAGAAATAAGCATGTATTAATAGTAGGGGCAGGTGCATTAGGAAGTGCAAGTGCAGAAAGCTTAGTACGTGCAGGTATCGGGAAATTAACGATTATTGATCGCGATTACGTAGAATGGAGTAATTTACAGCGGCAACAACTTTACGCTGAACAAGATGCGATAGAAAAATTGCCAAAAGCAATTGCAGCGCAGAATCGTCTCAAACAAATTAATTCAGACGTGCAAATTCAAGCTCTTGTAATGGATGCAAGAGTAGATAATATGGAAGCTTTACTAGGTGGTGTCGATGTCATTATTGATGCAACAGATAATTTCGATATTCGGTTCGTGATTAATGATATATCACAAAAACACAATATCCCTTGGATTTACGGTTCTTGTGTCGGAAGTTATGGCATGAGCTATACAATTATTCCGAAGAAAACACCGTGCTTACATTGCGTGTTGAAAAGTGTTCCTGTTACAGGGGCGACATGTGACACAGTTGGAATTATTAGTCCAGCTGTTCAAATCGTCGCAGCGTATCAAGTAGCAGAAGCATTCAAAATTTTAGTAGAAGACTATGAAGCAGTTCGGAAAACATTTTTAATGTTTGATATATGGAGTAATCAATATCATTCTATCAAACTAGGGAAAATCAAAACGGAAGACTGTCCTTCGTGCGGAACAAATAGAACTTATCCTTATTTATCATACGAAAATCAAACGAAGACAGCTGTGTTATGTGGAAGAAATACAGTTCAAATTAGACCGGCGCATAATAGACATTACAACTTTGATGAGTTAGAAAAAGTATTAAAGAACCACGGGAAAGTTGATCGAAATCCGTATTTGCTCTCTTGCCAATTAGAAGAGTATCGCATCGTCATTTTTCAAAATGGTCGTGTATTCATTCACGGAACGAATGAAATTCAAAAAGCGAAACAACTATACTATCGGTTATTAGGATAATAGAGAGGGATTGGTAATGATGGAAAGAAGAGTGCCAATTACAGTTGAAGAGGCTGTTCATAAAGTGATGGCATTTGCTAATTGTGGTGTAAAAGAACTAGTACCACTGGAATTAGCATACGGACGTACGTTAGCAGACGATATAGTAGCGGATCACGATGTTCCTTACTTCGATCGCTCGCCATATGATGGATTTGCTATTAGGGCAGAAGATACTTTACGAGCTAGTCGTGAGAATCCAATCGTATTTGAAGTCATCGGTGAAATTGGAGCAGGTTCCGTATTTCCTACAGAAGTAGGAGCGTTTCAAGCAGTTCGAATTATGACAGGGGCACAAATTCCGAAAGGATGTAACGCGGTCGTCATGCTAGAACTGACTCGTCATCGTCAATATGAGAATATCGGAAAAAGCTATATGGAAGTGAGGCGCTCATTTAAAAAAGGGGACAATATATCCTTTCAAGGTGAAGATGTTCAGAAAGGAATCGTTCTCGCAAAAAGAGGTAGTTACATTAATCCGGGTATTTCTGCTCTTCTTGCTACATTCGGTTATAGCGAAGTGCCAGTAGCGAAAAAGCCTGTTATTGGACTATTAGCGACTGGGAGTGAACTTCTCGATGTAAATGAAGAACTACAACCTGGGAAAATTCGAAATAGTAATACGCATATGATATCGTCTCAAATTCGAAGAGCAGGTGGAAGAGTAAAATACTTTGGAAAGTTTAGCGACGATTTGAATACGTGCTACGAAGCAGTGAAGAAAGCGTTAAGTGAAGTGGATATGTTAATTACAACTGGTGGTGTTTCAGTAGGGGATTACGATTATTTGCCAGCTATATACGAAAAGTTAGGTGCGTCGGTTCTTTTTAATAAAGTAGCCATGCGGCCGGGTAGCGTCACGACTGTAGCGCAATTAAACGGAAAATTATTATTTGGATTATCAGGTAATCCATCTGCTTGCTATGTAGGTTTTGAATTATTCGTAAAACCTAGCATTCGTGCGTATATGTTTAGCGAAAAACCACATGTAAAACGAGAAAAAGCAATGCTCGGAGAAGATTTTCTAAAACCGAATCCATTTACAAGATTTGTACGAGGTAAGCTTCAGTATAACGAAGGACAACTAATCGCTTATCCATCAGGATTTGATAAATCTAGTTCCGTTTCTTCATTAGCAGAATCAAATATTTTTATCGTCCTACAGGGCGGAACGAGAGGATATAAGAAAGGGATGTTTGTAGACATTCTTTTATTAGAAGATAACGAAGGTAGTGAATGGCCTTGGACATTCCGTAAAGTGGGGAGAGGTTTTGATGGGACAAGCACGATTTGAAATTGTCGATAATCGGATTGTAGTTGAAGAAGTAACGAATAAAGTAGCAAGACGAGAAGCAGGAGCAATTACAACTTTTATTGGAACAGTAAGGGAATTAACGAAAGGAAAACGAACGTTACATCTTGAGTATGAAGCATATAAACCGATGGCGGTAAAAAAGCTTACTGCAATTGGAGAAGAAATTAAGAAAAAGTGGCCGGATGCGAAAATAGCAATTACGCACCGAGTAGGAAGACTAGAAATAATGGATATTGCAGTTGTCATTGCAGTATCGTCGCCGCATCGTAAAGTAGCGTACGAAGCGAATGAATACGCAATTGAACGTATAAAGAGAATCGTCCCAATTTGGAAAAAAGAATTTTGGGAAGATGGAACGGAGTGGATTGGTGATCAACTTGAAAATACTCCCTATCCAGAAGGAAAACCAAAGAAAGAAGAATGAGAGAATGATTACAATTTTATTGTTCGCAACTTTACGAGAAGAAGTCGGCTCAGAGAGATTAGTAATGATAGAAAAACGAGAGATGAATGTTCATCAATTGAAAAAATGGTTGAAAGAAAACTATCACTTACAGACGCTAGATAAAGTTATGGTGGCAATTAATGAAGAATTTGTAACGGACGAAGATATTGTAAGAGCTGGAGATACCGTCGCGTTTATCCCGCCTGTAAGTGGAGGTTAATTCTTCTTATTTGAATACCACATCTTTTATAAATTAAGGAGGATCATTATGAGTGAATTTTCGCACTGGAATGAAGAAGGAAGAGCTAAAATGGTTGATATCTCTCAAAAAGATATTTCAATACGCACAGCTATTGCGCAAAGTACAATTTCTTTATCAAATGAATTATTTGAAGCAATTCAAAGTGGTGGGTTGAAAAAAGGAGACCCGCTTCAAGTAGCACAAGTTGCTGGCATAATCGGTGCTAAAAAAACAGCGGATATAATCCCTATGTGTCACCCGATATTAATCCAAGGAACGGACTTTGCGTTCCATTATGAAAAGACAACTGATGGCTATGAGTTAATCATACGAGCGACAGTAAAATGTAGTGGGAAAACAGGAGTAGAAATGGAAGCATTAACTGCCGTATCGATTGCCGCCCTTACTTTTTACGATATGTGCAAAGCTGTTGATAAAACGATGGTTATGAAAGAAACATATTTAGTACAAAAAACGGGTGGGAAAAGCGGAGACTTTTTTCACAAGATAAAATAATTACAATGGAAGGAATGTGTATGATGATTACTCACGAACAAATTATGAACGCTTTAAGCCATGTAGAAGATCCAGAGTTACACAAAAGTATTGTGGAACTAAACATGGTCAGAAATATAAAAATAGATGGTGCACAAGTTCAACTAGAAGTAATTTTAACGATACAAGGTTGTCCGTTAAAGGCGAAAATTCAACAAGATATTGAAGACTCACTTCGAAACATTGGAGTGTCGAAAGTTTCTTTAACATTTGGCTCAATGACACCAGAAGAAAGAGCGGCATTAACAGCGTCTTTAAAGAAAGAAGCTAGAACAGAAACAGGAATGCCAAGTATGTTGCGACCTGATTCAGGGGTACATTTTATTACTATAACGAGCGGAAAAGGCGGAGTCGGGAAATCAACTGTGACGATTAACCTTGCTACTGCTTTAGCACGTATGGGGAAAAAGGTTGGAATTTTGGATGCAGATATATACGGATTTAGTATCCCAGCTATGATGGAAACGAATGAAAAGCCAACGCTGATTGATCAAACCGCAATCCCGGTCGTAAGTCACGGTGTTAAAATTATGTCGATGGGATTCTTCACAGAAGGTAATAACCCCGTTATGTGGCGCGGCCCAATGTTAAACAAATGGATTCAAAACTTCCTTGCGAACACGCACTGGGGAGAATTAGACTATCTTCTTCTAGATTTACCGCCTGGAACAGGAGACGTTGCAATTGATGTCGCTGCGATGATTCCACAAGCGAAGGAAATTATCGTTACAACGCCTCATAACGTAGCGTCATTTGTAGCTTCTAGAGTAGGAGTAATGGCAAAACATACGAAACACGATATTTTAGGTATCGTTGAAAATATGGCATATTACGAAGAACAAGATGGTTCAAGAAACTATCTCTTCGGAAAAGGTGGCGGCGAAATGTTAGCAGAACAACTGCAAACAGAAATAATTGCTCAAATACCGTTTGCAAAACGTGAAGAGAATAAAGGCTCATGTGTATATGATGAAGATTCACTCGTTGGGGAGATGTTTACATCTTTAGCGGAGGATCTTATTTATAAAGGATAAGTTGATATAAAAGCGGGATACATAGCACGTATGTATCCCGCTTTTTATTTTTTATAGAGTTATTTCAATAGTTTTAACGGTTATATTTACGATTGTAGTAATTTAGAAACCATTTGCGGAATTTGGTTTGCTTGTGAAACCATAGTAAGTGCAACTTCAGTTAACAATTTAAACTTTAAGAAGTCACTCATCTCTTGCGCCATATCCGCATCCTCAATTCGAGATGCAGAATCTGTTAACGCCATACTTTGGCTATTTAAATTTTCAATATTAAATTGTAAACGATTCATCATAGCACCGAGATCAGCACGATGAAGTGATACACTTTGCAAAGCTTCTTCAATTTTACAAATCGCCACTCTTGCTTCTTGTTCAGTTGAAATCTTGATGTCATGTTGTGTGGGGGAAGGGGGAATATGTTTCGTTATATGTACCGTATGACCGATATCATCTAACGTAATAGGACGGTTTTGATTGTCAAATACGGATAAATCATTAAACTCAGTTGTCTCGCCAATATAGCCAATTTGCTCTGTTAAAGATTGAAACTCTTTATTCAGTGAATCACGGTTTTTATTTGAATTTGTACCGTTCGCAGATTGAATAGCTAAATCACGCATACGCTGCAAAATATTCGTAACAGTTTGAAGAGCAGCTTCCGCTGTGCGAAGCATCGATATCGCATCCTCATTATTACGAATCGCAACACGTATACCACTCGCTCTCGCATGCATACGAGTCACAATGGCAACATTCGCAGGATTATCAGAAGCATGGTTTAACTTCTTACCAGTCGCAAAATGCTCCATCGCAACATTCATACGTTTCTCATTCTCATACAACGACTGCCTAGCATTCATACTCAAAACATTCGTACCAATACGCATAATGGACACTCCTTATAGATTCATATATGGTCTTAAATTCAATAAATGGCTATAAAAAGAAAAAGGGAATTATGCTTAGCTCCTATTGTGTTTAAACATGAGAGGGGATAGAGATAGGAACTGACCGCTTCTACACATCGCGGATTCTCTCTTCCACCTAAAAAAAGATAGGTTTTACAAATAATTCATTTATATAGAAAAAATGAACCACTCCGCAAGCAGAGTGGTTCATTCATTAAACTAACTCAAATGGCTTATTGTAATAATTTTGAAACCATTTGTGGAGTTTGGTTTGCTTGAGAAAGCATGCTGATACCAGCTTCGTTCAAGATTTTGAACTTAGTCATTTCAGACATTTCTTTCGCCATGTCAGCGTCTTCGATTTGAGAAGCAGCTGAAGCCATAGAAGAAGATTGGCTCTTCAGGTTATTTACGTTAAAGTCAAGGCGGTTTAATGTAGCACCTAGAGTTGCACGGTTAGATGCGATTGTTTCTAGCGCTGCATCAATAGATTTGATTGCGCTAGAAGCGTTTGGCGTTGATTTTGTAATATTACCCGCTGTAGGTGCTGTATAAGCAGTTCCGATTGCTTGAGCAGTTGTACGGCTTGGAGTTGTTTCGTACGCTGCAATTGCATCTGTAATACCTTTGATTGCAGCGTCACTCATTAAGTTTTTATCAACCTTATCAAATGCTGCTTTAAAATCGTCAACTGCTTTTGTAATTTCCGGTGCAGTTGCTGTAGCAGCTAAACCAGCTAAAGCTGCTTTGGCAGTACCTACAGCAGCAATATTTGTATCTTTCGCAATGTCTGCTGTTGTAATTGCGATTGTTTGATTGCCCTTACCTTCAATTGATATCGTATCAATTTGTAATGAGTTTGTAGAAGTATTGGCTAAGTCAATATTAATTTGTTTGCTTGTATCAGCATTATCTAAAGTTTGAATTGCGATAGATCCTTTAGAACCATCTAATAATTTTTGATCATTGAACTCTGTGTTTTTAGAGATGTAATCAATTTGACCTTTTAATGCAGTAAATTCTTTGTCTAATGCTGCTTGGTTTTTATCTGTATTTGTACCATTCGCAGATTGGTTTGCAAGGTCACGCATACGAAGTAAGATGTTAGATACTGAGTTCATTGCTGAGTCAGCTGTACGAATTAAAGACATACCGTCTTGAGTGTTGTTAGCAGCTACTCCTAATCCGCTTTCACGAGCACGCATACGAGTTGCGATTGCAAGACCTGCTGCATCGTCAGAAGCGTTGTTGATACGTTTACCGCTTGATAAACGGTCCATAGCGTTGCTCATTTTAGCTTGGTTTTGGCGCATGTACTCTTGTGTACGCATGCTATTAATGTTTGTATTAATTCTCATGTTAAGAACCCCCATTTTTTTATATTGACTTTTCTGCAAATCGAAAAACGGTAATATGCGAAAAAATCGATTTCGAGATTTATTGTAAGCCTTGCTATAACGGGTGTCAACTAAAAATTCGAATTAATAAATATAAAAAAATAACAGTTTAACAATGTAGTCATTTTTTTATTGCAAAGGATTATTGCAAACTTTTTAAAAAAACTCTAATATTAGATTATCTTTGTTTAGCGAAAAGGTGATATTATGGTAGTTGGAAATATAGTAAAAGAAGTTCTTGCATATAAAAAAGGACAGATTCAGCAAAAGTTAAGTAGTCCACAGGCGTTTGTTAGTAGCCGTTTTCAAGATCAATTGCAGAGTGAACCTGCGAAGGAGACGAAAGTTGCTAAAGAGCCGGCAAAAGTAGAGGATATGAGTCAGCCGGTACAATCTACGAAAATAGAAACGGTTGTTAATAAACCGGAAGAATCTATTCATAAAGTAGAGGAAGCGAGTAAGCCTGAGGAAAAAGCTGAAACGAAGCAAGTAGATGAAGTGCAAGTTGCACAAAAAGAGTTTGAACGACGTTTTCCAGAAACGAAAAATGAGGCTGCTGATACGTGGGGATTAACGAATAAATATAATATTCAGAAAATACGTTCTTCAAATGAAGGTAAGTATGAGGATATTATTGATCGCGTAAGTAATACATATGGAATTCCGAAAACGTTAATTCAAAAAATGATTGAAGTAGAGTCTAATTTTAATCCGAAAACGGTGTCACATGCAGGGGCGATGGGGCTGATGCAGCTTATGCCAGCGAATGTGAAAGAGATGGGTGTAAAAAATCCATTTTCACCAGCTGAAAGTATTGAGGGCGGTGTGAAAGAGTTAAGCGGTTATTTAAAGAAAAATAACGGTGATCTCGTATTGGCACTTGCTTCTTATAATGCTGGACCTGGTAATGTGAGAAAGTACGGAGGCGTACCACCATTTAAAGAAACGCAAGGATATATTAAAAAAATATTAAATATCGACGTTTCGAAATAGAAAATTTCATTATATAAATAGAGAACATGAAATTTTTGTGAACATGATATGGGAGTTGGCTAGATTTGAAATTACAAGATGATATTCCGTTAACAATTTATTTTGAAATCGGAAATACGAAAAAGAAAATTGAAGATCTGCTTCATATTACGAAAGGTACATTGTATCGTCTTGAAAATTCAACGAAAAATACGGTGCGTCTTATGCTTGAGAATGAAGAGATTGGAACCGGAAAGATTTTGACGAAGAATGGGAAAATGTACGTTGAAATCGTTGAATTGAAAAGGTAGGGAAGGGGATTGTCATGAGTGGCGAAAAATTAAGCCAAGAGCAAATTGATGCCCTGCTGAAGGCGGTAAATGAAGGCGAGGAAATGCCAGCTTTCGCACAAGAAGCAGGGAAGCAAGATAAATTTCAAGAGTATGATTTTAATAGACCGGAGAAGTTTGGTGTTGAGCATTTACGTAGTTTGCAGGCGATTGCGTCTACATTTGGAAAGCAGACGTCACAGACGTTGTCAGCTCGTATGCGTATTCCAATTGAACTAGAGCCTTCAACGGTTGAGCAAGTTCCATTTACGAGTGAGTATGTAGAGAAAATGCCGAAAGATTATTATTTATATTGCGTTATTGATCTCGGTTTACCAGAGCTTGGAGAAATTGTTATTGAGATTGATTTAGCGTTCGTCATTTATATTCATGAATGTTGGCTTGGCGGAGATAGTAAGCGTAACTTTACGATGCGCAGACCGTTAACGGCGTTTGAATTTTTAACGCTTGATAATATATTCTTGCTTCTTTGTAAAAATTTAGAGCAATCATTTGAAAGCGTTGTTGCGATTGAACCGAAGTTTGTAACGACGGAGACAGATCCGAATGCGCTGAAGATTACGACAGCGAGCGATATTATTTCATTACTGAACGTAAATATGAAAACAGAGTTTTGGAATACGACGGTTCGTATTGGAATTCCGTTCTTATCTGTTGAAGAGATTATGGATAAGTTAACGTCTGAAAATATTGTCGAACATTCTTCAGATAAGCGTAAAAAATATACGTCTGAAGTAGAAGTGAAAGTAAATCAAGTGTACAAGCCTGTTCACGTTGCGGTTGGTGAGCAAAAGATGACAATGGGCGAGATTGAACAAATTGAAGAAGGCGATATTATTCCGCTTCATACAAAGGTTTCAGACCAACTACGTGGTTATGTAGATGGAAAACATAAATTTAATTGTTTTATCGGGAAAGATGGAACGCGTAAGGCGCTTCTATTTAAAAGTTTTATAGAGTAGGAGGATCCATATGAAGCATGAAGTATCTCCTGTGTCATTAATGGGATTAGAAGAATTTGCAGGGAAGCGAAATGAAGCGGGGAAGGCACATATTGATACCGTTTCAGACATTTCGATTGAACTTGGAGTAAAGCTTGGGAAGTCATCTATTACGCTTGGTGATGTGAAGCAGTTAAAAGTTGGCGATGTTCTTGAAGTAGAGAAAAATTTAGGACATAAAGTAGATGTATATTTAAGTGATATGAAAGTCGGTATTGGTGAGGCAATCGTAATGGACGAGAAGTTTGGCATTATTATTTCTGAAATTGAAGCTGATAAGRAACATGCAGCGCTTATGAAGGCACAAAATCAAATGCAGGATAAAGAGTAGAGGAGGAGTCATATGTCGTATATGACGACCTTATTTCAAGTCGTTTTACTGTTTGGTGCGCTCGGCTATGGTGCATATTATATGACGAAAAAGACGCGCAAACAGCAGTTTTTTAAGCAAGGTGAAAATGGACACATTCAAGTGAAAGACGGTGTTTATTTAAATCATCAAACGAGCGCCTTTTTATTTGAAGTGGACGGAAAGCAAGTGTTCACTGTTATTAGTAATAACGGTGTACAATCTGTGCAGTTAACAGGAACAGGAAATCAGTTTCAACAAGCGTTAGAAGACGCGGTGAAGAGTATGCAGCCCCGAACGGCTTTATTAATTTCGAAAATGGAAAAGAGTTTACGAGTAATTCAAGTGTACAACTATTCGCGCTCGTTACCCTTCTATCATTATCTTCTTCTATCGTTCTTTTATTTACGCATTTTACTTATTTTATGATTGTTCTTGGGATTACTCGTCAAGGGCTTGGGGTTATGAATTTACCACCGAACCAAGTGCTTGTTGGACTCGCATTATTTTTATCGCTGTTTACAATGCAGCCAGTGCTTGGTCAATTAAAGAGTGATGTGTGGGACCCGATGACGAAAGAAAAAATAACAGTAAGTCAAGCTGCGGAAACGACAGCTCCGATTATGAAAGATTATATGTCGAAGCATACGTATAAGCATGATTTGAAAATGATGCTGAAAGTGCGTGGAGAAGAGTTGCCGAAAGATTTAAAGGATCTTTCATTGTTTACGCTTGTGCCATCCTTTACGTTAACGCAAATTCAAAAAGGTTTATTAACAGGGATGTTCATTTATTTAGCGTTTGTCTTTATTGATTTAATTATTAGTACACTTTTAATGTACCTTGGGATGATGATGGTACCGCCGATGATTTTAAGTTTACCATTTAAAATACTTGTTTTCGTATATTTAGGTGGATATACAAAAATCGTCGATATTATGTTTAAGACGGTCGCCTGAAGCGTTTGATGCTA
>NZ_JBFTMA010000009.1:0-20791 GCF_056396725.1 Bacillus sp. 05T31 | reverse complement strand
CGGTTTTCCTTTATCATCAACTTCAAATTTAGGTTTCCCTTTAAAAACTAAATCTGGCTCTGCTTTTCGAACGACACGTTCTAATTTATTACCGAAAAACATGCTCGGCACATATTTCATTTTATAACCAAGATGCAGTTTCGCTTCCGCATCAGGATTCGTACCTGACATTGTTACGTAACCTGGAATTGTTTCCGCTTTACGTGCTTTAAAAAATCCTGAAACTTCTATCGGTGCTACATACAAGGCTTCACCATTTACCATTTGTGGCGTTAATTCCCCTAGCTCAAAATAAGCTACTTTCGGAATATCACCAAATACCTTTTTCATTTTATTTTCCGCTGTTTTAGGCGGCACTGTAAACGGCTGATCATTTTCAGTAAATGGCTCTGAAATATCTTTCTCTACCTTCACGACCGAATCATATTTCTTTTGCGAGATTACTATATCGTGCAAATAACCAAAATAGCCGTAACTTGCGAGTAAAACAAACATTAGAAGTCCTTTTAACGTACCTTCTAATTTCCCTACCTGCTCTTGTGAGAATAAAACAAGCCCAATTAAAATCGCTACTGCAACAGAATAATGAGTAAGAATAGAATCTGCTCGATCATCAATTAGCCAGAAATATTCATAGATTGCAATACCTATCCAAAATAAAACAGGAATAACTAAAATAGATGATTTCTTACCCTTTACAACTTTCTCATTTCCTCCTTTATCCACCGCGCGAATTTTATTACCGCTTCTAGTCCATGGRATCAAAAAYAAAGTGAGAATAGCTAAAACTATAAATTTCATCAAAGGCAATGTCCCCTTTTCTTTTGTCTTCTCYATAAGTATAACAAATAAAGGGTAATCAGGTAAAAATGGGAATRGAAATACTTTTAATTACTTATCACCGCGGCTTAATACAAATCCACTAACTACATATAAMACTGAAGCAATGTAAAAAATAGTCCCTATCGTAAAGAARTCCACTAGGTAACCAGTTGCAATTATAGCTACTCCGCCCCCAATTGATGTCCATACATGGTATTTTCCAATTTCGTAACCAGCTTCCTTATGCGCTACCTTTCGTGCTAACGATGTCTTCTCCGTATTACGCTGCACAGCACCTAAAATACCCATTAAAATTTGGAGAATGTATACATGCCAAACTTCTGTTGCAATAGGAAAAAAAAGCATTAATATAGCCATGGACCATGCGTATATAATTAATAACTTTCTATCACCTACCCTATCAGAGATTCTTCCAACTAACGGATATACTAGAGCTGAAGTTAAGGCAAATAAGCCGTACGCCCAGCCAAATTGCGAGAAACTATTTCCTACATTTCGAAGCAATAGTATATAAAAAGGAAATACCATACTACCCGCCATCATAATAATGCTTTGTGAGGCTACAAATCTTCTATATGTCATTTGCTATACTCCTTATAAAATAAATTCACAAACCTTTCCTCTGGGTCTACTTCCTTCTTCTTCTGAAGGAATTCTTCTATGCGAGGATACGCTTTCTTTAGTTGCTCCTTTTCCGGATAAGAATAATACGGTAAATAATAACTTCCATTATGCTTTAACGTAACATCAATCATCTTTTGAATGACCACTTTTGTTTTCTTTATTTCATCTTCAGAACGCCCTTGATTAATTAGAAGCACAAGCGCAAACATATCATCTTTCGCATAAGATAGCACCGCATTCTCATTCTTTTCTACATAGCGGATTGTGATGTTAAGAAGGTTTAATTCCTCTTCATTTAAAACACTTCGCAAATCATCTATATACTCTGCAAAACCATCTATCGGTACAAAGTACTCTTGTAAAACTTCGGTCAAGTTTGGATTATCGTATTCCATAAAAGCACTATCAGATCTCATTACGTTATTTCGCGTTTCGTACTTACCATCTGTACGTTCAAAATAACTTCTTTGTATGTCCCAAAATGCGCCCTTTCCCCAGTCACTATAACGTGATAACCCGAGCAAAAATTTCGGCGCAGCTATAATATTTTCTTCTTTTAATTTGCTGTACTCTTTCAACTTCTGTTGATCTTCTGCCAGTACATAATCTGTCACATACATCTCTTTTAAAAATGAATTTGGGGCAACAGAAATACGTGCTAAATGCATACGTATATTCTCATCCCTTCGCACTTTATTCTTAAAGTATGAAGAGTATTCTTTATAATCTAGTACYTTCGTRTGCGTTTCATACAATTCATCGTTTGTTAACTGTAGCGTCACATCTAAAATCACACCAAATAATCCATATCCCCCAATTACATACGGAAACAAGTCAGCATTTTCTTCTCTATTTACATTACGCACCGTACCATCTACCATTAACAATCTGAACGACTCTACTGTATCAATCAATGCTTCATGACGAATATCACGCCCATGTACATTTACACTTAATGAACCACCAACAGTAAAAATATTTTGAGATTGCATCACTTGAACTGCAAGACCATATGGATTGATTTTCTTTTGAATGTCATTCCATGTGACACCGCTTTGCACCCTAATCCTCTTCTTCTCCGGATCGAATTCTAATATTTCATTATATCCTTTCATATCAAGCATCGTACCGTTCGGATAATACGTCTGTCCGCCTTGGCTATGTTGCATACCTGCAATAGAAATCTTCTCTCCAGAAACATTTGCATCTTGCACTAACTGTTTTAATGAACGTTCATCCTCAGCATTTTCAACACGTTTAATTTTCGTTGGAAGCAACTTTCCTACATCGCTCATAATAGGATGTTCTAGTTGCTCTTTATATGTATTTATAGATGTCGCAAGCAACACTGTATAAGCTACAATGACCACCGCTATCTTTCTTTTTTTCAAATGACACTCTCCTCTTCCACAGTTTTCCCTCTTCATATTGTACCTATTTTCCTAAGAAGAAAGTATAAAAAAGAGAGGGCACCTTATTTTAGGTCCCCCCTGATCAAAACTGTTACTTTGCTGCCGGCAATTGTATTGGGTCGAACTTTTCGTACGACGTATATTTTGCATTCGTAATAATGTGTGCCTTATCCTTACCATTACTACTCATAATCATATCTATCTTCGCTGATTCATATTTAAAATCTTTTGTAATGATATATTCTGCATCCACTTCTTCTATCTTCGCATTTTGTGCTTGTAACATTTTCTTCTGCGTTTCATCCATGCTAGTTAACATACTTTCTGTTTCTTGCCCTTTTAATGTAAATTTCAGTTTATATTTATCTCCGCTTTTCTCCATCTTCATTTTATCTAAAACTACTGCTGGTACTTCTAAATTATCTATAATATCTTGAGTCGCTTTCATTCCACCAGCGTTTAATTGCTCCTCTGGTACGGTTATAACTTCTCCTGTATTAGGGTTTTTCACCTCACCAGCAACTTTACCATCCACAGTATACACTACAACATCTGTACCAGAAATATTCATTTCAGAACGAGAATTCTTTGTCTTTGGCTCTAATTGCATCTTAGCCTTTAATATATCCATCTCTGTTCCCTCAGCTTTTAACCCTACATCATATGTCATCGTTACATTTTCTTCATTTTTAAAAGCTTCGTTCGTTTTCTTGAAAACATCCTTCGCTTCTAATTCCTTTTCTTTTTGCATGGCTTCTTTTTTCGGTTCATCAGTCTTTGTTGTTTTCTCATTGCTACACCCTACCCCTAGACTGATTGCAAGCACTAAACTTGAAATAAAAATATTTTTTTTCATAACGTCGCCCCCTTTCCCAAAATAATATCACCTCTTTCCCTATGAAATCTATACAATTTTCAATCTATATTCGCTATATAGCGACATGTTTAATGAAGATTTTAAATATGATGTAAATAACAACAACTCATTTCAGGAGGTCATTATGAAGGCGATCATTTGCACACAGTATGGACCACCTAACGTTCTYMAGCTTCAARAYRTARAGAAACCYACWCCTAAAAAGAAYGAAGTRTTARTTAARATTCACGCAACAAGTGTAACGACTGGAGATTGTAGAATACGCGGCTTTAATAGCCCCCTCTTATTTTGGATTCCTATGCGGATCATATTAGGTTTCAGAAAACCGAGAAAACCTGTACTCGGCGTAGAGTTATCCGGTGAAATCGAAGAAGTAGGAACAGATGTAACTCAATTTAAAAAAGGTGATCCAATTTTTGCATTAACAGAACTAAACCTCGGTGGTTATGCCGAGTACACATGCGTACATGAAAGTGGATTAATAACATTAAAACCTACCAATGTGACGTATGAAGAAGCGGCAGTTATTCCTTTTGGTGGAACTTCAGCATTACATTTCCTGAGAAAGGGCCGTATAAAAAAAGGGCAACAAGTGCTCATATATGGTGCCTCCGGATCAGTAGGAACAGCTGCTGTACAACTTGCTAAATATTTCGGCGCGACCGTTACGGCTGTTTGTAGTAATTCAAATTTTGAACTCGTGCAATCTTTAGGAACTGATAAAGTAATTGATTATACGAAAGAAGATTTTACTAAGCAAGGCAAATGCTACGATATTATATTTGATGCAGTTGGGAAGTATAAAAAATCCCTTTGTACAAATACATTAACACCCAATGGAAAATATGTATCTGTTAATGGAATGATGGCCAAGGTAAGTAAAGAGGATATGATTCTATTAAAAAAACTAGTCGAAACGGAAAAACTAAAGCCCGTTATTGATAGAACTTACCGATTAGAAGAAATTGCTGAAGCTCATATGTATGTGGAAAAGGGACATAAAAAAGGGAACGTTTCGATTACCTTAAAATAAAATATATTCAGAAAATAAYATTGACAATTCYTTTTGTAAGATTTACTATTAGTACCATATTWAAAAACTACATACACATACTCTTATCAAGAGTGGCGGAGGGACTGGCCCGATGATGCCCGGCAACCGAGCTTATAACGTATAAGCTAAGGTGCTAATTCCTGCAGAACGATTTTCGTTTTGGAAGATAAGAGAGGAACCTATTTCGTCTATTCGGCACCTCTCTTATTTTTGAGAGGTGCTTTTTATTTTGGAACGTATATTAAGGGGGAATTATAGATGAAAAAGRTRTTATTAAGTATTGTAAGTGGAGCKGTATTATTGTTAGGYGCATGTGGTGCTAATTCTGATAAAGAGGTAAAAGCATTAGATGAGAAAAAGATTACTGTCGGCGTAACGGGTGGACCGCATGAACAAATTTTTGAAAAGGTAAAAGAAGTGGCAGCAAAAGATGGTCTCGAAATTGATGTAAAGGTATTTAATGATTATGTAGCACCAAACGTATCTTTAGATGAAAAAAGCCTCGATGTAAATAGCTATCAAACTAAATCTTATTTAGACGTATTTAAAGCTGAACGCAACATGAAATTAACCGAAGTATTTTCCACAGTAACATTCCCTATGGGTGTATATTCTAAAAGCTTAAAAGATGTAAAAGAATTAAAAGAGGGCGATGCAATCGCTGTCCCAAATGATCCAACAAATGAGCTTCGTGCTTTAAAGCTATTTGGAAAAGCAGGTGTTTTAAAGGTTGATCCAAAAGCTACAGAAAAAGCGACTGCAAAAGATGTAATTGAAAACCCGAAAAATTTAAAGATTGTTGAATTAGAGGCATCTCAATTACCAACACAGCTAAGTGAAGTAAAGGCAGCTGCAATTAATACAAACTTTGCATTAGGTGCAAAATTAAGYCCAGCGAAAGATTCTATTTTCCGCGAAGGAAAAGATTCACCATATGTGAAYTGGGTCGTTGTTCGTACTGAAAATAAAGATGATGCTGTTGTTAATAAATTAAAGAAAGCTTATCAATCTAAAGAAGTAAAAGATTTCATTGAGAAAAAATTCGATGGTTCTGTTTTACCGTCTTGGTAGGAGCTGACTATAATGATTGAATTAAAAAACGTCTCCAAAGTATTTACAACAAAAAAAGGGAATGTTGAGGCTCTTAAATCAACTTCCCTTAAAGTAAAAAAGGGCGAAGTATTTGGAATCATCGGATATAGTGGCGCTGGTAAAAGTACATTAATCCGTTGTGTAAATTTATTAGAAAAACCAACGACAGGAGATATCATTGTAAATGAACAAGAGTTAACAACCTTATCGACAAAAGAACTCGCAAAGGCGAGAAAAAAGATCGGCATGATTTTTCAAGGATTCAATTTACTTAAAACCGTTACCGTTTATGAAAATATCGCACTACCCTTACGYCTATCTGGTCTTCCCAAAAATGAAATTGAAAAAAGGGTAGAAAAGTATTTACGCATTGTTGATCTCTTTAATAAAAAAGATGCCTATCCAAGTGAATTATCTGGTGGTCAAAAACAACGTGTAGCGATCGCTCGCGCACTATCTCATGAGCCTGAAGTTTTATTAAGTGATGAAGCAACGAGCGCATTAGATCCGGAAACGACCGATTCTATCCTTGATTTATTATTAAAGATCAACGAAGAAATCGGAATTACGATTTTGCTAATTACACACGAAATGAATGTCATCCAGCGTATTTGTGACCAAGTTGCTGTAATGGAACATGGGGCGGTAGTCGAAAGTGGAACCGTAAAAGATATTTTCACAAACCCACAACATGTAACAACGAAGAAATTTGTAAATAGCGCGTTTGCAGCTAAAATTCCAGAAGATGTACAGAAAGAACTACAAAGCACCGGGGAAATCGTAACACTTTCATTTATAGGAACCGCTTCAGGAGAACCAGCGTTAGCTRTCGCTACAAAACGTTTCCACGTATATCCKAATATTTTATCAGGCAATATTACGCAGTTAAAACATGAGGCATATGGGAAACTGACCGTTCATATGCAAGGTGAAAAAAATGAAGTACACCGTGCCTTATCATTTTTACAAGAACAAGGGATCATCGTAGAAGGAGGTAGAACAGATTATGGGAAACAAGTCCTTTTTGGATGAGTGGGGTAACGTAATATGGGAAGCAACAATTCAAACATTTCAAATGACATCTATTTCACTACTTATCTCTATTCTTATTGCATTACCACTAGGCGTCACACTTGTTTTAACGAGACCTGGTGGACAGCGAGAAAATAAAATTATCTATCCTATTCTTAATACAGTTATTAATATCATTCGTTCTCTTCCATTTATCATTCTATTATTCTTCATTTTACCTTTTACAAAGTTTCTAATGGGAACGTCCATTGGCGTACAAGGTGTTATCGTACCACTTGTTGTCTTCACAGCCCCTTACATTGCCCGTTTAATGGAAACTGCTTTATTAGAAGTGGATCGCGGTGTCATTGAAGCATATCAAGCAATGGGAGTCTCTACTTTAAAAATTATTTGGCACGTTATGGTTAAAGAAGCTCGASCGTCTCTCGTACTTGGATTAACAATCGCAACGATCGGCTTAATCGGTGCAACAGCAATGGCTGGACTTGTAGGTGCTGGCGGCCTTGGTGATTTAGCATATCGATTCGGACATTTACGCTACGAACCTGAAGTAATGTATGCAACAGTCTTTATTTTGATTATCCTCGTTCAAGGATTACAGTCTTTAGGGAATGGTGTTGCACGAAGATTGAAGAAAGATTAAAAAGAAGGTATCTCATTTCAATGAGATACCTTCTTTTTAATTATAAAATTATCTCTTAAATCCACCTTCTGAATGAATAAYTTGCCCTGTAATCCATTCGGCTTCTTCGCTCACTAAAAACTTAATAAGCCTTGCTGCATCCTTTGGCTCACCAATTCTGCCGAAAGGAAACATCGGTCTTAATCCTTGCTTTATCTCCTCAGTCATCCATCCTGTACTAGTTGGACCTGGATTAATTGCATTCACTGTTATCCCTAAATGGGCCACTTCCGCTGACAACGTACTAGTAAGAGCGTCAATTGCTCCCTTCGTTGTTGCATACGCTAATTCTCCTGCCATAGGTCCTTTAAATTGTCCCGACGTCATATTCACAATTCTACCACCAGATTTCTTATCAAAACCTTGGGCAAATTGACTACTTAACAATGTAGTCGCACGAACATTTACCATGTAGTGCTTATCTAGTTCTTCAGCAGTCAAATTAGAGAAATCATTATTTGTAGAATATGCTGCATTATTAATTAATATATGAGGGTACCCTAATTGTTCAGTAACTTTATTTATAAGCTGATTTGATGCATTATTCTGAGTTAGATCTAACTCCATGCTCGATACTTTGACACCGTTTTGTATCAACTTTTCTTTTAATTGTATTTGTTCATTTTTATCAACGCCCCAAGGCATCTCTTTATCGTATTCTGTCCAATACGTAAAAAATATATCGTATCCAGCCTCTGCTAACTCCGTGCAAATAGCTGCTCCTATACCGTCTAGACGACTTACACCTGTAACAACAGCTACTTTATTTTTCAATTGATTCATCATATACTCCTCCAAGTTTAAAGGACGCATATTTTATATAAGAGATATAAATTTCCCCACATAGGCATCTACCCTTACAAAGGGGATGTACAAGCTAAATATGCAGTCCTTGAATGATTTACAGATAGCTAAATAAACCCTCACTTACGAGAGAAAAATTCATCTATCTAATTTCTAATCATTACAAGTTCATCCACATATCTACTCTTTGCCTCCTTTTGATATATCTCTATTATTAGTCTACCAAAATAGATGAAATGTTACAAAAAATAAAACAATTACTCCTAACCTATCTTTGTTCACATTTCCTCCATTGTGAATTTATTCACAATGGATATATAATAAACATGTAAATACAATACATTGGAGGGATTTCAATGGTTATCAATTTTTTAAGAACTGATAAACGCGCTACTTTCGTATTATTATTTTTACGACTTTACATAGGATATGCATGGCTCGCTGCTGGAATAGGAAAAGTTTTTGGACAGTCTTTTGATGCAAGTGGTTTTCTAAAAGGAGCTATCGCTCAAGCATCAGGTGATCACCCTGCAGTACAAGGTTGGTGGGCAGATTTTCTTCAACATTTTGTTCTTCCAAACGCAGACCTATTTAGCTTTTTAGTTCAATGGGGAGAAATTTTAGTAGGGCTAGGTTTGATTTTAGGTGGATTAACAAAAACAGCTGCATTTTTCGGCATCATAATGAACCTTTCATTTTTATTAAGCGGAACTGTTAGTGTAAACCCAAACCTACTTATTTTAACTATGTTCATTTTAGTTGCAGGACATAATGCTGGACGTATTGGATTAGATGGTTATGTTTTCCCAAAACTTTTCAAAAAAAATAACCGTGAAGCATATAAATTAAGTAAAACTGCATAAGAATAGTTCATCTTTTAAATATAAATAAGGAAAGAGCCTACATTCAGGCTCTTTTCTCATTTACACCAAAACATTTCACAGTTTGCCTTATCCGAAATGTKAAACTCAATCATATATAACCGAATAAATGTGTACGACTTTATTTCAAGCACCTAAAAAGCTTAAAGACTAAAACAAGCCATTATAAAACCCTAAATTCTTTCATACTTTCTCCAAGAATATAGTGTGAAAACCACATCAAATTCTGCTTCATAATAGCCACATTAATTCCTGGCTGGTCAGAACTATATGCCATTCCTTTAAAAATAATTAATTCTGTATCAACTTCCATATCCCTTAACCCTTGATATAGCTCATATGCATTGGAAGTTGGAATYCTTGCATCCTTTTCGCCATGTTGGATTAAGGTAGGCGTACAGGCTGATTTAATATATGTCATTGGCGATGTTTTCGTATATATATCTGGATCATTCCATGGAGTATTTCCTAAATGCATTCTAATAAAGTAAGGGATATCTGTATTTACATAATGGGTACTCCAGTTAGTAATTCCGCCCCCAACTGAAATAGCTTTAAATCTATTACTAAACGTAGAACAGAAGGCTGATATATATCCTCCGTTACTCCATCCCATAACTCCTACTCTATCTTTATCTACACTCCCTTGCTCAACTAGTTTATCCACTCCAGATATAACATCATCGTAGTCAGCAATTCCCTGTTTTCTATAGTTGGCTTTTAAGAACTCATTACCATAGCCAGAACTTCCTCTATAGTTTGGCTCTAAAACTATAAAGCCTTTTTCGATAAACTGCTCAATCGGATATTTCTCATTAAAACAGTCTGAGAATATCGGAAAAGATGCCCAAGCCGGACCACCATGGATTACTACTAATAAGGGATATTTTTTGTTGGCATCAAAATCTACTGGGGTTGATAAAACACCCTCTATTTCAAGACCATCACTACTTTGCCATGAGATTATTTCCCTGTTACTTTTCAGCTTCCCTTTAAAAAGGCTATTTTCATCCGTTATTTTTTTATCGTCTAAATAGATTTCAAAGGTTTCATTTGTTATAGCCTTACTATAGGATATATGATTTCCATCCCTTGTTATAGAAGCATCCATTATAAAGCCATCTACTTTGTCACTTAACATTTCCACAGTGCCATCCTCACATAGCAATCCAATACGATAGTTAGTTTTATCCTGCCATCTAATTAAAATTCCTTTAGCTGTCCATCGTAACGGAATAACCGTACTATCAAAATCTGTTAAAGGATGAATTAGCTCGCCATTATTAATATCATATATCTCTACTGTACTGTCTTGTATATGGGTCTTATAGTAATCTTTCTCCCTTATGCTTGCTGAGTAACATATTTTGCTGCCCTCAGGAGAAAAGCAAATGCTCCCGCCCAACAACTTATCTACATTCACCTTTTGTAGTTCCTCAGCTTCAACATCTAATATGTATAGATCACCATTCATATGATCGTTTAGGCTTGGTGTAGCCATAAATACAACCTTTGTTCCATCATTTGAAATATCAAAGTTATGTATATAAAAATCCTTACCCTCCGTTAATTGATAAACACCGCTAATTTCTCGTTCCCCTTTATCATTTTGTATCACTTTTTCTATTTCAATGTAGTATAAACAATTATTCTGGTGTTCCTTACCTATATGTTGAAAATCTCCATATAGTTCCTTACGTTTCTTTATCTCCTCGCATTCTTTTGACTGYGCAACATAATAAAAASCYTTRCCAGTAGGCTCCCATTTRAAWKTACTGACCCCTTCTTTCTCATCAGTAATTTGWAMCWCRCYATAACCATCTAKTGACTTAACAAAGATTTGATTTTTCCCATTACCGACAGGGCTAAGGTATGCAATATCCCTAGAATTTGGAGACCATAACGAGCATGTACTATCTATATCCCCAKTTGTTAATGGGTAACTCTGCCCCTTATCTTTTTCATATACCCATACATGATTCCTATATGTATTGTCTTTCCAGTTAGYYGTCTTCTTAACAAATGCTACATTTTTGCCATCGTCACTTATGTTTGTACTTGATAAGGTTGGTAATGAAATAATCTCTTCTATACTTAAATATGTTTTTTCTTTCACCTTCATTAATAAACCCCCTYGTAATGTCTAGTAATCTAATTTGTTCAATAAAGTGAAACTTTAATCAGTGTTTTTTTCCATCAACGAATATCTGAAATAACAACAGAAAATTCAGTTAAATAAAAGTAGTTCCGTCCCAAATCCGATAAAACCTCATGCTGTCTGCCGGTTTTTATACTTTTCAAATCCCACTGACCGATCTAATGAGGGATCATCTTGAATTTCAAGACAAGGCTGATAATCTCTCCCACTGCCAGTTCCTTGCCCCTCTTTAATCCACTTATCGATTTTAGATGTTCTTTTTTTCGACACAAAAATGCCCCTTTAGATAATCATATCCAAAGGGGCAAAGCTTCACAACTTTTTTATAAACGTCGTGACTTTATTTTAAATTTACAATAATCTAGTTACTCTACCAATCTCCTACTCAACAGTAACAGATTTAGCTAAGTTACGTGGCTTATCAACGTCACATTCGCGGTGAAGCGCTGCGTAGTATGAGATAAGTTGGAATGGAATAACTGCTACTAGCGGTGCTAGTGCTTCGTGTACAGCTGGTAATACGAAGCTGTCACCTTCCATTTCTAAGCCTTTCATTGAGATGATACATGGGTTAGCTCCGCGTGCTACTACTTCTTTCACGTTACCACGAATTCCAAGGTTTACGTGCTCTTGTGTAGCAAGTGCGATAACTGGTGTACCGTTTTCGATTAAGGCAATTGTACCGTGTTTTAATTCTCCTCCAGCAAATCCTTCTGCTTGGATGTAAGAGATTTCTTTTAGTTTTAACGCACCTTCTAAACCTACGAAGAAGTCTACGCTACGTCCGATGAAGAAGCAGTTACGCGTTGTTGCTAAAAATTGTTTTGCTAATGCGTCCATCTCTTCTTTTTGATCACAAAGTACTACCATTGCATTTGCTACAAGTCCTAATTCATGTGTTAAATCGAAATCAAGAACCTCACCTTTCGCTTTTGCAATGTCAGCCGCTAAGATTGAAAGTACTGCAAGCTGTGCTGTGTATGCTTTCGTCGATGCAACTGCGATTTCTGGTCCTGCATATAAAGGAAGTGTATAATCAGCTTCACGAGAAAGCGTAGAACCAGGTACGTTTGTAATTGTTAATGCTTTATGACCCATTTCATTTGTTTGCACAAGTACTGCACGGCTATCAGCTGTTTCACCACTTTGTGAAATGTAAATGAAGAATGGTCTTTCTGTTAATAATGGCATGTTGTAAGAGAATTCACTTGCTACATGTACTTCAACTGGTACTTTCGCAAATTTCTCAATGAATTGCTTTCCAACAAGACCTGCATGATAACTTGTTCCACATGCAATGATGTAAATGCGATCGCTATCTAAAATTGCGTTACGGATATCTTGATCTAATTCAATTTCGCCATTTTCATCTTGGTACTTTTGAATAATATTACGGATTACAAGTGGTTGCTCGTCGATTTCTTTTAGCATGAAATGAGGATACGTTCCTTTTTCAATATCACTTGCGTCTAATTCCGCTGTAAACGGTGCACGTTCAATCGTTTCACCTTGTAAGTTTTTAATTGTAATGCTTTCTTTTGTTACGATTACCATTTCTTTATCCATTAACTCGATAAATTGATCTGTAACTTGTAACATCGCCATAGCGTCGCTTGCAATAACATTAAAGTTATCACCAGCACCTACTAATAGCGGGCTTTTGTTTTTAGCAACATAAATCATGTTTGGATTTTCAGCATCAAGTAGTCCGATTGCGTAAGAACCATGTAAAAGAGATAACGTTTTTCGGAACGCATCTTCTACACTTAGTCCTGTACTTACTTGTTGTTCCATAAGCTGCACGATAATTTCTGTATCTGTTTCACTTACGAACGTTACATCTTGTAAATATTCTTTTTTCACTAATTCATAGTTTTCAATTACACCGTTATGAACTAGTGTAAAGCGTTTTGATGTACTTTGATGCGGATGCGCGTTTAATTTGCTTGGAACACCGTGTGTAGCCCAGCGTGTATGACCGATTCCCACGCTTGCTGCTACATTCTCTTCTACGACTTCGCGAAGTTTTGCAATACGGCCTTTTTCTTTGTATACAATAACACCGTTCTCTGCTTGTACTGCAATACCTGCTGAATCATATCCGCGATATTCTAGCTTTTCTAAACCTTTTAATAAAATTTCCTTTGCATCTTGCTCTCCAATAAATCCTACGATTCCACACATGTTTAGTCGCCGTTACAAATGCTTACACTGCTCTGCGAACATGTAACGACATAGTCCGATACCATTTTTATTTATACTAAAAAACGGATTACATATTGCTAGCCCTGTAAGCTTGTAACGGCTTTCACCTTCCTCTCGATTGGGTTAAAGTCCGTATATACTTATACAGCTAGTATTCATCCGTTCCTTTTCTCTCATCACACTTTCACCTTTGTCCACTAAGTCACCTTAATGTTTTAAGTAAAAGATTGCGGTTGTGATGAACAACCGGGAGTCATCCGCCGAAATCTCGATAAACTCCACCTCGTCAACTACACTACTTGTAGTTCTGGCGCTTTTATAATTTACAATATTTCCTTTGAGAAAAAGAACAAGACCATCGTATAACAAACAATATAAATCGTCAATGAAATTTTTTTCATTGTCTATAAAACATATGAAAAAGGAGCACTTTTTGTGCTCCTTTTAAATAAAATCGGCTAATTATTCAACGCCAACTTCAGCTTTCACAACTTCTACAATACGATGTACATACCCATCACAAATTTCTTGTGTCGGTGCTTCTGCCATTACACGAATAAGTGGTTCTGTTCCAGATGGACGAACAAGAATACGACCGTCTCCGTTCATTTCTTCCTCTACAACACGAATAATTYCTTTAATTTTCTCATTTTCTAGTGCTAGTTTCTTATCTGTTACACGAACGTTTACTAGTAATTGTGGGAATTTTGTCATCTCGCCTGCAAGCTCAGATAATGGCTTTTTCGTCATTTTCATGATGTTTACAAGTTGAAGTGCACTTAACATTCCATCACCAGTTGTAATGTAATCAAGTAAGATAATATGACCTGATTGTTCTCCGCCCAGGTTATATCCACCACGTTTCATCTCTTCCATTACGTAGCGATCACCAACTGCTGTTTTATCACTTGTAATATTGTTTGCTTCAAGCGCTTTGTAGAAACCTAAGTTACTCATAACTGTTGAAACAACTGTATTATGTTTCAATTGACCAGTTTCTTTCATATACTTCGCGCAAATAAACATAATTTGATCGCCATCAACGATGTTTCCTTTTTCGTCTACTGCGATTAAACGGTCTCCGTCACCATCAAAAGCAAGACCAATGTCAGCACCTTTTTCTTTTACTAATTCAGCTAACACTTCTGGATGCGTAGAACCTACTCCAGCGTTAATATTCATACCGTTCGGTGAAGTTCCCATTGTTGAAATATCAGCTTCTAAATCTGCAAATAAATATGGAGCTAAAGAAGATGTAGCACCATGTGCACAATCTAAAGCAATATGTAAACCAGAAAAATCTTCCTCTACAGTTTGTTTAATGTATTGTAAATATTTTTGTCCACCTTCAAAGTAATCACTCACTTGTCCAAGGTTAGTACCTGTTGGACGTGGTAGCTCATCAACTTCTTTGTCTAATAACGCTTCAATTTCTGCTTCTTGCTCATCTGTTAATTTAAATCCATCTGAACCGAAGAACTTAATTCCATTATCTTGTACTGGGTTATGAGATGCAGAGATCATAACACCTGCTTGCGCCCCTAAAGCTTTTGTTAAATAAGCCACACCTGGTGTAGAAATAACACCAAGGCGCATTACTTCCGCTCCAGTTGATAATAGGCCTGCTACTAAAGCTCCTTCTAGCATATGTCCAGATACACGTGTATCACGGCCAATAATTACTTTTGGACGATCTGTATCTTTTGTTAATACATAGCCGCCAAAACGTCCTATTTTAAAAGCTAATTCAGGTGTTAATTCCTTATTTGCAACCCCGCGTACTCCGTCTGTACCAAAATATTTACCCATTATTATTCGCTCCTTTTTCGTGCTCTTTTTGATTATCTACTGTTGGTTCTTGGCTCGTTTCTTGGCCATTTTCTTTTTCTTTGTCTTTTTCTTTTTCTTTTTCTTTTTCTTTTTCTTTTTCTTTGTCTTTTTCTTTTTCCTGATCCTTTTCTGGATCTGGTTCAGGATTTTTTGGTTTTTCAGTTTGATTTTCTTGATTGTTTTTTGAATCTGGTTGTTCAATATTACCCTGTACTTCTTTATCCGGCTTTTCTTTCTTCACAATTGTGACTTTAGCACTTTTTTGTTTTGCTTCTATCGAAATATTACCAGGACCACTCACTTGAATAGAAACATCTTTCGTCCCCGGAGATACATTTTGAAGATTAATCGCCGCTGTTATTTGAGCAGCTGTTATTTTATCTACTATACTTGCTTCTCCTGAAATATCAACGCTTATCTTTCCATCTTGTGGCGAAAGTAGCTGCGCAGTAACATCATTCGGAATTCCACTTTTTTGAATCGGGATACCATCAATAGTTTTACTTTTCGTTTGTTTTACCTTTTGTACCCCTACGGAAACCTTCACTTGATTTGGTTTTGCACTTGTTACACCTTTTGGCAATAAAACAGAGGCATCGAATGTTGTAGAATCCGTCAATTGACTAAAATCTACCTCGACCCCCTCTATAGATTGTATATTATCCAAAATGTCTTTTGGACCTGCTATCGTTACTTCTCTCGGCTCAACGCTAATATTTGTAACAGTCAATCCTTCTGGCAAACTCCCCTTTTTCGTATACGTCACAGGAACAGTTTTTTCAGTATTATTGGCCGTAGCTTGCGTCGCCACATTCAATGTTACACTAATTTTAGATGGACTCGTTCTTACATTTAAACGTTTTCCTTCTTTATTGTATAATGTAACTTCGGCTGTTTTTGTAACAGTTTTATTAACACCTTTTAAATCAATATACGCCTTAGCAGATGAAATACTTTCGATTTCTTCTTTCGTCCCAACTACCTCAACAGTATCAGGCTTAATGCTTGATTTTTCAATAGTAGTACCTGCTGGCATTTGATCTTCATTTGCTAATTTTAAGTCTACATGAACATACTTTTTCGCTTTTTCATGAAGAGTGACTTTAATTGTTGATGGCTGAACTGTCCCTTTCACATCATCTGGAAGCCCGTTCGCTTTTAAAGAAACTTCATAGGTTCCTACTGGACTGTCTCGCAAATCAACTGGTATATCAAATTGTTTTTTGTTTTTTGTTGCAGCAACCGCTGCTTTTGGGCCTTCTAATTTTACCTTGACTCCCTCTGATGGAATACCACTTACAATATACTTTTCTTCATCATACTTAAAGTTAATAGCATAATTAGTTAATGTTTCCTTCGCTTCATTTACGAAAGGTAGTATATTCGCTGTCGTATTTTTTTCAGTTAAAGTTGCTGACATAAAAAGCATACACGCCAATAGTAATGAGATTCCTTTTAAAAACCAATGATTCTCCATTAACTTATCCATGACGCTTTCTCCTCCAATTCCATAAAGACGAAGAAGTCGTTTTTTCGTTCCCACTAAATTCTGCTAACAACATGTCCTTCAGCTGTTCTGTCTTCAAATCACGATGTAACTCACCGTTTTTCGTTAAAGAAATTTGACCCGTTTCTTCCGACACAACTACTGTAATACTATCRGTRACTTCACTAACTCCCATTGCAGCGCGATGCCTAGTTCCTAACTCCTTAGAAATAAACGGGCTTTCTGATAACGGAAGGTAACATGCTGCTGCTTTAATTGTACTTCCCTGCATAATTACTGCTCCATCATGAAGAGGGGTATTAGGGATAAAAATATTAATGAGTAATTCCGATGATACATTTGCATTTAGCGGAATACCCGTTTCTACATAATCATCCATCCCAGTCTCTTTTGACAAAGTAATTAGTGCACCAATTCTACGTTTTCCCATATATTCCGTTGCTTTAGCTATCGCTGTTGCAACAATTTCAGGTTCATCTTCCCCCTGATTTCCCACACGCGAAAATAAGCTACCCCGTCCTAGCTGCTCAAGTGCTCTTCTCAATTCTGGCTGGAAGATAATAATAACGGCTAAAAATCCCCACGTTAATACTTGTTCCGTTAGCCAATATAGCGTATGCAATTCAAGTAAAATACTAATCATCCGGACGACAATAATAACTGTAATACCTTTTAAAAGTTGCACAGCCTTCGTGCCCCGAATTATAAGAATTAGCTTATATATAATAAACCATACAACAGCAATATCTAATGCCGTACTAAGATATTTCAAAATGGTCGTATCTTCAAAAGGCATGCTAACCCTTCCTCCTACTTACGAGCAATTCTATCCATATATTGAAATATTATTTTATGCTCTATCTGTATGTATTTCCAACAACTAGTTAATTATACCATACATGAACCAAACGACAATTACAAACGCCCCCCTTTAGCTTAAATTAGTAAGATGTCAAACTTTCTTATCCTACAGTATAATATAAGTCATTATTATACGCCTATTTTCAAATAAAAAAAGCAACTTCTCAGTTGCTTTTCTTACATTTATTTTAGTTTTTCACCGAACAAAGAACCCATTAAAGCAACCGCTGTTGTTGCTGTTCTGTTTCTCTCATCTAAAATTGTATTTACTTCAACAAATTCAGCAGATGTAACAATATCAGCTTCTGCTAACATCTCCATCGCTAAGTGGCTTTCACGATACGATAAACCACCAATTACAGGTGTTCCAACTCCTGGTGCGTCATGAGGATCAAGCCCATCTAAATCTAATGATAAATGAACACCGTCAGTATGAGATAAATACGCAATTGTTTCTTCCATAACAGCCGTCATACCCATACGATCAATTTCATGCATTGAGAATACTTTAATGCCTTCTTCACGAATAAAGTCCTTTTCTCCTTCATCTAATGCACGTGCACCTATAATTACAACGTTCTCTTTTTTTACTTTCGGGTATGCCCCGTATAAATCTACAAGTGAAGAATGTCCATAACCTAAACTTGCAGCAAGTGACATACCGTGAATATTTCCAGATGGTGATGTTTCTTCTGTATTTAAATCACCGTGTGCATCATACCAAATAACACCTAAATTTTTATAATGTTTCGCCACACCAGCTAGCGTACCGATAGCAATACTATGATCACCGCCTAATACAAGTGGAAAACGACCTTCTTCTATAATATGATCAACCTTAGTCGCTAGTTCATTACATACAGTTGCAACTTGAGTAAGGTTTCGTAACTTTGTATTTTCATCTACTTCTTTTTCTCTCTCTATACATATATCTCCCATATCTTTTACGTCATATCCAATTTGTTCAATTCTTTCAACTACCCCTGCATAACGGATCGCGCTTGGTCCCATATCAACCCCGCGACGCATCTGTCCTAAATCCATTGGAACTCCAATAACTGAGATTTCTTTTTTCATAGATAGTATCCCCCTTTTATGCCTTCACTAAATATTTTAAATCTTTTATATAGTCTGACTCAACTCGACATTTTTCTGCATGGATATACATTTTATTCACTTATATTTACGTTGGACTCCCGATTTTTAAACTATTCTATGTATAAAGTTAACTTAATGAACCAACTAACTTTTCTATCAGCTAATATTTTTATCCGTGCCTTTCTCCATCAATACCTAGAATTACACAAAATATCCTCAAATAACTGAATTTAAAAAACACTTCTACAYTTAGAAGCGTTTTTYTGATGCTAGTTTCCACACTGCTGCAATATTTYTCGCTGTCATTTCKATATTCTCTTCTRCCGCTTTATATGCTTCTTCTAATGTCATTGGRCTWGCYGTAATACTAAAYACTGCATCAATTCCCTTTTCATAAACAATTGTATAGTTCGGAGATACAGATCCACCAATAGCAATTACAGGAATATTACGGCATTTCGCCCGCTTCGCGACACCAACAGGAGCTTTTCCATAAGCTGTTTGTTCATCTATCCTTCCCTCACCAGTTACAATAAGATCGGCACCCTCTATACACTTATCAAAATTTGTATAATCTAATACAATTTCAATCCCTTTTCTTAGCTGTCCCTTTAGTACTGCAACGACAGCGGCTCCCATTCCTCCAGCTGCCCCTGCACCAGGTATTAGGGACACATCAAAAGATACGTACTGTTTAAGTATATTAGCATAATGTTTTAAATTCCCGTCTAGCTCTTTCATCATCTCTACATTCGCACCCTTTTGTCTCCCAAATACAAAAGACGCTCCCTTTGGTCCAACTAATGGATTGTCGACATCACATGCTGCTTCTAGCTTTATATCCTTCAAACGTGTATCCATACGAGAAAGGTTAAGAGCAGTAATCAAATGTAATGTTCCTCCAGAGGGCTCAATTACTTCACCTTTCCTATTAATAAACTCTACGCCTAAAGCAGACAACATACCTGCCCCACCATCATTTGTAGCACTTCCTCCAAGCCCTAAAATAATGTGTTTAGCTCCTTGATCTAATGCATGTAATATCAGTTCACCTGTCCCTTTTGTCGTTGTAATAAGTGGGTTTCTCTTTTCAATTGGAACGTGTTGTAATCCTGATGCTGCCGCCATTTCAATAAATGCTGTCTCCTTATCCTTAGACATACCATAATAGGCTTGCACACTCTCCCCAAGCGGCCCTGTCACATTAAGTGATATAATTCCCCCCATTGTAGCACCAACAAGAGATTCGACCGTTCCTTCACCTCCATCTCCAATTGGTACTTTAACGTACTCTGCTTTAGGAAAAACTGCTGCAAAACCCCTTTCAATAGCTTCACATACCTCTATAGCTTTCAGGCTTTCTTTATATGAATCCGATGCAATGACAACTTTCATAATTATCCCCCCTTATTCAATCCCTTTTTTTCATTTTAAACGATATACGGAAAAGTTTCCTTTTTGAGTGGAATTTAAACACAAAAAAAGCTTACATCATTTGATGTAAGCTTTTCCTATTTATATGGAGCCTAGCGGGATCGAACCGCTGACCTCCTGCGTGCAAGGCAGGCGCTCTCCCAGCTGAGCTAAGGCCCCTTAGTAATTAAGCGGAAGACGGGATTCGAACCCGCGACCCCAACCTTGGCAAGGTTGTATTCTACCACTGAACTACTTCCGCGAAAATGGTGAGCCATGAAGGATTCGAACCTTCGACCCTCTGATTAAAAGTCAGATGCTCTACCAACTGAGCTAATGGCTCGTAAATGGCTGGGCTAGCTGGATTCGAACCAGCGCATGACGGAGTCAAAGTCCGTTGCCTTACCGCTTGGCTATA
>NZ_JBFTMA010000008.1:0-22771 GCF_056396725.1 Bacillus sp. 05T31 | reverse complement strand
TGTTAATACGAAGAAGTTTTTCCACTCTTCAAGTACTAATCCTTTTTTATAGTTAAACTGATATATATTTAGATGAATCAAATCCGTTACTACATAGAACACATTTGGTGATAGTAGTATAAAAATAATATAAAACAGACTACTTACTAGTATTTCGCTTTTCTGTTTCACTTTAAAAAGTGGTAATAAAAAAGAAAGTTCTAGTGCAGCAAAAGCAAGAAATATATTCAAAATCATAAACGAGTATTTCACATCAAATATGATTAAAACAGCTATGTAAATAAAAAAACTAATTCGTGCTTTTAAACGTTCATTCATACCCTACCTCCTTACAAACTGTTTATTGTTTCTCCATTCTAACAGCACGTTTCAAAAAGTATAATCTAAATACATTACAGCATGCTTACAAAAATGTAAGCAAATAAAAAAGCACTGGCAAACGCCAATGCTTTTTCCACTATCTTTTAATTTGATTCGGTTTATGCGGTTCATTTGKAGTATACGGCTTATTTGGTGTTTGTGGTCCTTTTGATTTTTTCCAACTTACCGATAACTCTGGACTTGTTTTTTCTTCACTACGCTCAAGTAATACAACCGCATTTTGAATTGTTGGTGTGCCTTTATGTGCAATTCCTTGTAATTTCGTTAAATCCCCTGATACTTTAAAGCTAAATCCACCTGCTGGCGTTTGTTTCGGAATTAAAATGCGGAACTTCTCTCCAACATTAAATTCGGTTTTCGCTTCACCTTTTTCATTTACGAACTTCGCGCCTTCTGGTGCACCTGTAGCTTGTACTTTATACGTTCCACTTTTCGCATTTGTTTCTACTGTATATAAACCTGTTTCAAAGAAATCATTTTTTAATACTGCTTCTTGTTCTTCTGTAGGAGTTACACTCATCGTAATTTCTTGTARCTCYTCACTAGCRYTKGCTTTTKCAACTATAKCTTTCGTKACTTTTTCTACATTTTTATTACGGAAATCTAAATCGTTAATATCAATTTGTTTTAACGCATTCCACACCGCAAGCTGCGTTGCGTAATGTGCCTCTCTCCAATCGGAAACACCTAATTCTTGTGGGCTCTTCTGCGGATACCCGTTTAATAGTACACGGTACACGTTAATATCTACTTTACCCATTTCAGGTAAATCTTGACCACTTGGCGATTTTAAATCTACATTTAAGCAAAAAGCAATTTTTCCATCCGCTGTTTTAATAAGCTCTGTTCGAATTGGTTTTTTCTTTGACTTACTATAACTCCAATCCATTTGATACTTCGTGTGATCCATAACCTCTGCGGATGCCTTTTGAAGTGGGAATAATAAGTTCGCAAATACAAATAAAACACTCAAAAAAGCGGCCATTAGCTTGAACGATCGTTTTATATTCATGTCTACAACCCCTTATAAAATAACAAATTTACTACTATGTATTATTTAGTTAGAAAAGTTTTTTATGCATAGACAAAACAAAAAAGAGTGCAAACTTTTTTGCACCCTTTGAACTTACCTCTATTAGAAATCAAARTTATCAGGATCTGGACCAACGCGGTGGTTCTGATTTAAAGCATCAATCTTTTCCATATCTTCTTTTGTTAATTCGAAGTCGAATATATTAGCATTCGCAATAATACGCTGTTCTTTCGTTGATTTCGGAATCGTTACAACTTCATTTTGAAGATCCCAACGTAAAATAATCTGCGCTGTTGTTTTACCGTACTTATCAGCAACTTCTTGTAAAGTTTCRTTATCTAATAATTGCCCTTGCATAAGTGGTGACCATGCTTCCATTTGGATTCCTTGTTCTTTACAGAAAGCTTGTAGTTCTTTCTGCGTTAAACGCGGGTGATAYTCKACTTGGTTAATCATCGGCTTAATTTCCGCACCTTCCATTACATCTTTCAGATGATGGATTTGGAAGTTACTTACGCCAATTGCACGCACGCGTTCTTCTTTATAAAGTGTTTCTAACGCTCTCCACGAATCTTTATATTTCCCTTCAACAGGCCAATGGACAAGATATAAATCTAAATAATCTAGTTCTAATTTTTTTAAGCTCTCTTCGTATGCAGCAAGTGTCGTTTCATATCCTTGATCTGCGTTCCACACTTTTGAAGTGATGAATAAATCTTCTCGAGAAATTCCTGCTTCTTTTATACCAGCGCGAATGCCTTCTCCAACTGCTTTTTCATTTCCATAAATCGCAGCTGTATCAATGCTACGGTATCCTTCTTTAATGGCTACTTTCACAGCCTCTACAAGTTCCGGTCCATCTTCTACTTTAAATACACCTAAACCGAACCAAGGCATTTCCATACCGTTATGCAATGTTGTTTTACTTTGTAAATTTTTCATTATATTTTTCTCTCCTTTATTTTGCTTGATCTCTTTTTTCTAAGTTCATACTCCAAGCTGTTAAAATAACAGCGCCTACTACCATAATACCGCCTACCCAAGCTGTATGAATTAATCCTAACGAGTTCGTTACAATGCCGCCTAAATAAGCACCGAGGGCAATCCCTGCGTTAAATGCTGCAATATTCATTGCTGATGCGATATCAACGGCACTCGGCACGAAACGCTCAGCCAATATAACGACATACACTTGTAGTCCTGGAACATTCATAAACGCGAATAGCCCCATAAAAATAATTGTGATAAGCCCTGCTACTTGAAACGGTGCTGTAAATGTTAGTACGAATAATACAATTGCTTGAACAAAGAACATGTAAAATAGTGCTCGAATTGGATTATGATTCGATAATTTCCCGCCAATCATATTCCCAATCGCAATTGCAATCCCRTACACTAATAAAATGATTGTAACGGTACTCGWTTTAAATCCTGTTACTTCTTGTAATAGCGGAGATAAATACGTAAATGTTACGAATGTTCCTCCGTATCCTAATGCAGTAATGACGAAAACAAGTAAGAGTCTTCCGTTCGTGATAAGTTTGAATTGATCACGAAATGMTACTCGTGTACCCTTTTTTAAGTTAGACGGAATTAACATGCTGTTTGCGACTAAGGCAACAATTCCAATGACCACAATCACCATAAAAGATGCTCTCCAGCCAAATTGTTGACCAATAAACGTTCCAATTGGTACACCTGTAATCGTCGCAACGGTTAAACCAGTAAACATAAATGCTATTGCACTAGCACGTTTATTCTCTGGTACAAGTGCAGCCGCAATTGTGGATCCGATCGACATAAAAACGCCATGTGCAAACGCAGAGACAACCCTCGCGATAAGTAACACAGTAAAACTTGTTGCTACCGCTGCAATCCCATTACCGATAATAAAGACAATCATAATCCACATTAATAATGTTTTTCGCGACATACTAGCAGTTAGCGAAGTTAAAACAGGAGCACCGAATGCTACTCCTAACGCGTATAAAGAAACGGTTAAGCCCGCTGTTGTAACAGAAACATGTAAATCTTCCGAAATAGATGGTAATAAACCGACACTAATAAACTCGGTTGTACCAATTCCAAATGCACTAATTGCTAGCGCTAATAAAGCAAACATACTTCTTCGATTCGTCTGAACAGCCGAAGATGATACTGCATATGAATTCAATTGAACTCCTCCTTAATGCGAGTAATCCAATCATAATAGTKTGATAAAAAGGCCTTTTTATCTTCTACAAAAATAAYKTTACTGCTGATAWATGCTATTATGAATGGCTTCACTCTTTTTTTGAAGAACGCACTTTAAAGTACGATAGGTACCMAAAAGTAACATAGGCACTTTTTAGTACCGTACTACTCATTTCCCTCTTACGTATGCTATTATGRAACATATTCAACAYGATAAAAAGTACGTACTTTAAAGTGCTATAGGTACTTTTTAGTAACATTTAAATTATTTGGCTTCTTTTGTTGGAGAACTGAAATCTACATTCATCAAAGGAGATTTTCATATGAAGAAATATAATATTCCCGTTGAAGCGACTTTAGAGGTTATCGGCGGAAAATGGAAAGTCGTTATTCTTTGCCACTTAACGAAAGGTACAAAGAGAACGAGTGAATTAAAACGTCTCATGCCTGGTATTACACAAAAGATGTTAACACAGCAATTACGCGAATTAGAAGAAGACGGAGTTATTCAAAGAAAGGTATACAATCAAGTACCACCGAAAGTAGAATATTCTCTTACAGACTACGGTTGGTCTTTAGAATCCATTCTTGATTCTCTTTGTACTTGGGGCGAATGCCACCTTGAAAAAAGCGGTAACACATCAATGCTAATTACAGAAGGTGAACAATAAAAAAAGGAAAAAATGAACATAAATTTGTCCATTTCCTCCTTTTTTTCTTTATATATATGTACATTTTTAAGATAGATAAAATAATTTATGCGCTTTCATGCCTTGTCAGTACTAGGTTACAGAATCAATATCAAATAATTAGGAATCATTTTTATGTTAACATACGTGTATATAGTATATAATATAGGATATATATTATATACACTTTCCGATAAGGGAACTTTCCATTATGCGGACAAGCCATGTATCGGACAGTTCATAAATAATAGGTAGGACATTATGGTTTTGGATTTATGATTTCAGCTTACTTGCTGTCATAAATTTAAAGGCATTTTATTGTGCTTTGTGAAACTTTGTATAAAGTTTCGCAAGTGTTTACTATCTTATCTATCAAAAATAAGAGTATTGCTATCGTAAAGGAGAATTGGAGATGCCAGAAACTATGACTCAAACAAAGCCAGAACAAGAAACTGTACAAATTTCTGCTAGCCAAGGACAACTTGATGTACTTGATCAGTTGTTAAAACCTGAGGTACAAGAATCATTAACAACACTAGTGGAACAGCTTCCAAAATTAACTGAGCTTGTTAACATTTTAACTAAGTCTTATGACTTCGCTCAAACTGTTGCTACTGATGAAGTATTAAAAAGCGACACTGTTAGTGCAATCACAGAGCTTGTAGAACCTGTAAAAGATACAGTGAAAAGCATGGCTGCAACTGCTATCGAAGCGAAAGATCGTGCTGATGAAAGCAACGAAGTTATCGGCCTGTTCGGTCTATTAAAATTACTAAAAGACCCACAAGCACAAAAAATGTTCCGYTTTGTGAACGCATACCTTCAAATTAGTGCAGAACGTAACAATAAATAATTTAACTTATAACAACAATTAGTAAAGACGGGGGATATCATACTATGTCAAAACAAATTGTCATCTTAGGCGCTGGTTATGGCGGTCTTCTTGCCGCTTTAAACGTACGTAAATATTACAGCAAATCAGAAGCACAAGTTACAGTGATTAACCAATACCCAACGCACCAAATCATCACTGAACTACACCGCCTTGCAGCTGGTAACGTTGCTGAGGAAGCAATTGCAATGCCACTTACAAAGCTTTTCAAAGGTAAAGACATCGATCTTAAAATTGCAACAGTTGAGTCATTCTCAGTTGATAGCAAAGAAATCAAACTAGCTGGTGGTACTACGCTATCTTACGATGCACTTGTAGTTGCTTTAGGAAGTAAAACTGCTTACTTCGGTATTCCAGGACTAGAAGAAAACAGCATGGTATTAAAATCTGCTGCTGATGCAAACAAAATCTACAAACACGTTGAAGACCGTATTCGTGAATACGCTAAAACGAAAAACGAAGCTGATGCTACAATCGTAATCGGTGGTGGCGGATTAACTGGCGTTGAGCTAGTTGGTGAGCTTGCTGACATTATGCCTAAACTTGCAAAAAGCCATGGCGTAAATCCAAAAGAAGTTAAACTTCTTCTTGTTGAAGCAGGTCCAAAAATCCTTCCAGTATTACCAGACCACTTAATCGAACGTGCAACTGCTAGCTTAGAAGCACGCGGTGTTACATTCTTAACAGGTCTTCCTGTAACAAACGTTGCTGGTAATGAAATCGACTTAAAAGACGGTCAAAAAATCGTTGCTAACACATTCGTTTGGACAGGCGGCGTACAAGGTAATCCATTAATTGGTGAATCAGGTCTTGAAGTAAACCGCGGTCGTGCAACTGTTGATGCACATCTACAATCTACTTCTCACAAAGACGTATTCGTTGCTGGAGACAGCGCTGTTGTCTTCTCTCCAGACGGTCGTCCATACCCACCAACTGCACAAATCGCTTGGCAAATGGGTGAGTTAATTGGATACAACTTATACGCAGCACTAGAAGGCAAAGCATTCGAAGAGTTCGCACCTATCAACTCTGGAACACTTGCTAGTCTAGGACGTAAAGATGCTGTTGCTACAATCGGAGCAAGCAATACTCCACTTAAAGGTTTACCAGCATCATTAATGAAAGAAGCAAGTAACGTTCGTTACTTATCACACATTAAAGGTCTATTCAGCTTAGCATACTAATCTGAATATAAGCCCGAATCATGCCCTGCATGGTTCGGGCTATTTTTATCCCGCTATTTGCGGGCTGATAATCAGTGGGGATGAACAAAACCCCCCACTGATTAAAGTTTCACTTTATCCGTAATTTTCTCTAACTTATTTATTCGACAAAAGAATAATATAACCTCTTTAATTATCAAAATATACTGACTTTTTTATGTCGAAATTGTGTATATGAAAAGAGCGGAAGTAGATATCTTCCCTACTTCCGCTTTTTCACAAGAACTATTCTCCTAATTCCACTAAGCTGTAGTTCTTTTTCCCTTTACGAATAATGATGAATCGTCCATCAAATGAATTTTCTACAGTAACATCCCTACTGACATCCGTTACTTTTTCACCATTCATAGATATAGCCCCATTATTAATATCTTCACGCGCTTGACGTCTAGAAGGTTCAATTCCTAAATCAACTAGCCACTCTACGATATTTTTCGTCTCTTTTGAAGATTGGAATGTCGGCATCTCTTTAAAGCCTTGTTCAATTTCATCAGCTGTTAACGACTTAATATCTCCGCTAAATAACGCTGCTGTAATTTTCACTGCCTGTAAAAATGCTTCTTCTCCATGAACGAATTTCGTCATTTCTTCCGCTAATACTTTTTGTGCTTCACGTTTATGAGGCTCTGTTTCTACCTTCGCTGCTAATTCATCAATTCGCTCTTTCGTTAAGAACGTAAAGTATTTCAAGTATTTAATTACATCACGGTCATCTGTATTCACCCAGAACTGGTAAAATTCAAACGGTGTTGTCTTTTCCGGATCAAGCCAAAYMGCACCACCTGCWGATTTACCAAACTTCGTACCATCWGATTTYAATAATAAYGGAATYGTTARTCCGAATACTTTCGCTTCRTGMCCTTCTAACTTACGAATTAAATCTAAACCACTCGTAATATTTCCCCATTGRTCACTACCACCAATTTGCARTTGAACATCTTCTTTYGTGTATAAATGATGRAAATCCATCGCTTGCAAGATTTGGTACGTGAATTCTGTGAAAGAAATCCCTGTATCTAAACGACTTGCGACAATATCTTTCGCTAACATGCTATTTATGCTAAAGTTTTTTCCGTAATCACGTAAAAACTCGATAATGTTTATTTTATGTGTCCAGTCATAGTTATTTACCATCTTCACTTCGCTATTCCCGCCAAAGTCAAATAGCTTTTTCATTTGYGCTGTTAACGCATCYACATTATGCTGMACSACTTCTAAMGTTTGMAGTTGACGYTCTGATTGACGTCCRCTYGGATCACCAATTGTTCCTGTTGCCCCGCCAATTAAAATAACYGGATGATGRCCAGCTAAYTGGAATCTCTTCATCATCATAAACGGAATCAAATGTCCGATATGCATACTATCACCAGTCGGATCAACTCCGCAGTATAGTGAAATCTTTTTCTCTTCTACTAACTTACGTAAACCTTCTTCATCTGTCTGCTGATTCACAGCACCGCGCCATTCTAATTCATCAATAATATTCATCTTTTGTCATCCCCTTTATTTTTTTGAAAACAAAAAAGCCCCTATGTCTACAATAGACATAGGGACGATTATTCACCGTGTTACCACCCAGTTTGCATAAATAGCATAGCTAYTCATACCACTCTTAGCAATAATATCGATTGCYARTCCGCTTAGCGTTACCTAAGATACTCCAGAGTGTAATTCRCAAGTTTGTTTGTGCTAGGTTCCAGCAATCCCTAGCTCTCTTTAATAACAGTGACAAACTGCTACTGGGCTCTTTCAACGTATATTTTATTTGTTAAATTATTAGCCATTATATTGAATCCAAATCAAATTGTCAACAATACCCAAATGTTATTTCGAAATAATTCATACTTTTATACGTTTTTTATTCAAAGATTACTGTAGATCTTCTCCGATAATCCTTACTTCTCKCTCTAAYTTCACRCCRAATTTYTCTTCAACAGTYKTTTGTACRAARTGAATTAAATCRATRTAATCTTGTGCWGTTCCGTTATCAACATTCACCATAAATCCAGCGTGTTTTAMAGAAACTTCMACTCCGCCAATTCGCTTACCTTGYAGTCCTGATTCCTGAATAAGCTTACCCGCAAAATTATTTGGTGGACGCTTAAATACACTGCCACATGAAGGATACTCTAAAGGTTGTTTTGATTCACGCTTATACGTTAAATCATCCATCTTTTCCTTAATCTCTTCACGTACACCTTCTTCAAGTTCAAACCTCGCTTCAAGAATAATGTAATGATTGTTCGCAAATACACTCTTACGATATCCAAATTCAAATGCATCTTTCGTTAAAGTACGTAGCTCTCCATCACCTGTCATTACGACAGCTTCTGTTAGCACATATGCAACCTCACCGCCATATGCACCAGCATTCATATATAACGCTCCGCCAACTGAACCTGGTATACCACAAGCAAACTCAAGTCCTGTTAAACAGTGATCTAATGCAATTCGTGACACATCAATAATTGCTGCACCACACCCCGCAACAATCGCTGTCCCTGTTACAGTAACATTTGTAATATGAATTAAACTTACTGTAATCCCGCGCAGACCACCGTCTTTAATAATAACATTAGAGCCGTTTCCTAAAAACGTAACTGGAATATTGTATTGATTCGCATACTTTATAACTTCTTGAATTTCATCATAATTCGTAGGAGAAACGAACACATCCGCTTTCCCGCCCACTTTAATATGCGTATGATTCTTTAACATTTCATCTTGCTTCACATGACCTTCAGGCAATACTGTACTTAAATATTTATAAACCTCGTGCATATTCATYTTACGATTCCTCTATTTCTATAATCTTTTTATCCCGCTATATACGGGTCCATAATATCCCCACATAAAAATGCATTACAAAACAACAGCTAACGTGGTGAATACAGTGTACATAAAGCACACCTATAAACCTCTTAAATTATAAGAGGTTCCACTCATATTAAAATATATATCGCATAATAAAGCAACCCAAATGGGCTACTAAACTTGACATRTMAYCAKAWAGACAACAATTTGTAAAATATATAGTTTTTTTCAAARCAMTAYCCTTCARTATCTTACTATACCATACGAAARWAAAGTGGTATTTTTTTGTAATCTTTACTTTGTTTTCATCAATAAAAAAAGAGCACATCCCACAGAATGCGCCCTTTCTATACTCTTTAAATTATTTTTCGTTCTCTTCTTTTTCCTTATCAAACCATAATAGCTCATCGTCATCAACTTCACCATTATAATTGATTAGAATCTCTTCTCCCGCTTTTATATCTTTGAAAGCAAAGAAGTTAAACGTATGATTCTCAAAGACAATATCATACGTTGCATTCGGCTTATATGAATGATTAAATAACATGCCGTATCCTAAAAGGAATGCCGTATGATTTACCCCATACTCAAATGCGTAGTCAGCAAGTAACGTTTTCTCAATGTGTTCATGCTGTTCATTCGGATAAGAGATAACTGGTGCTGAGTGTATCAACTCACCCTTTTTAATATCACGAGTTGCAAATACACCTCTATTAAATTCTCCATCACTAAGTTCAGAAGTCTTAACTTCAATCATATGCGTCACCTATATATTTCTTTCTTCGAAGTATTTTTCTCCTTAAGCTTGGCAGAAATCGCGGAGAAAAGCAATTAAATTCCTACCAAGTGGTCGTTTAAATGCAAAAGAGCACATCATTTGCGCTCTTTTAAAGTGAAATTGTTTTTCTAAAATATTCTTTAACGACTCCGCTTGCTAATTAACCGCATGTGACACCCTTTAAGATATTCTATAAGGCCCCACTTTCTACACTTATACGTATCAATTACTTCAATTTAAATACCGCGCTCACTGGGTTGTGATCACTATTTTCAAATTTTAAATCTTTGCCTTGTACATTTACAATCTCTACATTCGGCGAAACGATAAAGCCATCAATAATAGTGACAAAGTTTTCACCTTCCACATACTTCTTCACATCATCCCTTACCGTCATCACAGATGGATCTACAGCCCATTGAAATCCTCCATCCGCAAAGTCCGTTGGTAGCTCTACTAGCCATTCAGGACGCTCTTTTACAAACTTAGGATCACTTAATTGGACATTAGAAAGTAACTGGTTCCAATCTCCACCTAATATTACGTAATCACCGTTTTGATAACACTTGTTCATATATTTTTTTAAATATTCCACTTGTTGCTTTCTTATTTTTCCACCTTCATCATAAGCAGAYARATGTAMRTTTACGAGYCTAACAWAYTTCCCATTATTAACAGGRATTTTATGTTCAACAATCGCTCGATCTAAATCGAATAAACGCTTYGGCCAAGGCTCCATTCCTGGTAGTTGGAACCTCGTTGCTGTTTGAACTGCGTATTTAGAAAATGTACTTAATCCTCCCTCAGCATATCCCATCGGTTTCGTGACTGGGACAGGAACCCAYTTTGTATCATAGTTCTTTCCRAACGAAGAWGCATAMTCWGRTARTCCTCGCTTYARAAACTCATGCYCATTTACATCAAATGATCGGTGGGATTTTATATCWAYTTCTTGYAATARCGCAAAATCRCTATTCTCATTTTGTAAAAAYGAAAGCATATTTTTCAAATTAATCTCAGTTTGCTCCTTACTACTCGAGCCAGAGCCTTTTCCACCATCCATAAAGAAGTCTTGATCCTTATCTAATCCAGCATACCCAATATTAAATGTTGTAACTTTAAATTCATTTCCTTGCTGCAATACACGCTCTTTATTATTTTCAACCTTTACGTCTAAAACATTCGCTGGCTGCTCTTTTGTAAGTGTCATATAAGCTAAAAAGCCACCTAGAATACCAGCTATTATTAAAATAAATATTAATACTATTTTTAAAAATTTCTTCAAAACACATGGCTCCTTTTTTGTAAAATAACATTTTATTTTTCTGTATTTTCAGTTAAATGAAAGTGGATTAAAGACACAAGAAATATTTTACCATAAAGAAAACTTCATATCATTATATTTAGCTAATAAATAATCGTTGTATCTCTCACTGCAATTATCTTGAAATTCAATCATAACATTTAAGAAGGCAAGACTGTAAAGCAATCACAATCCACAACAGAGAAATTGCAACTTCAAAAAATATACAGATCCTACTTTTCGCACTTTTCATTAACATATTTATTGGCAATCCAAAATAATATTTAGTACACTATAAAGTGAAACTTTAATCAGTGGGRGTTTTGTTCATCCCCCACTGATTATYAGCCYKCACCAATCGGGCRTTTACRGGCAGCCCGACTCCCACCTAACTTCTTTGCTCCAGCTGAATTTTGAGGTGGGAGCTTTACTGCCTGTTAATGCGGGATAAATGGAACTTATAGGCGATGGAGTTCGCCATAACTGCTATTTAGCTAATGACTCCTACCAGTTTGACTACTGGTAGGAGTCTATTTTTTTTGAGTAAACTGTTAGAGGGGTGAAGAAATTGAAATATATTATTGTTGGCATAGCCGGTATATTAGGAGCTCTTTCTCGTTATTATTTAGGTCTTACTATCGATACGCTTTGGCATCATTCATTCCCATTTGCTACATTAACAATTAACTTAATTGGTTGTTTCTTACTTGCTTTGCTAACCACCTATATCGCTCGGTTAAACATCTTATCTTCCGAAGTTATTACAGGGATTGGCACCGGGTTTATCGGTTCATTTACGACATTTTCAACATTCAGCGTAGAAACCATACAGTTAATCAATCATTCACATTTTGGTATCGCATTTTTATATGTATCATGCAGTATGCTAGGCGGTCTAATTATGTCTGAGCTTGGCTATAAACTTGGAGATTTTTTACTACAAAAACACCTCGAGGAAGGTGAAATATCATGATTAACGCTTTATTAGTAGCAACAGGAGGATTCTTCGGTGCCATTACACGATTTGCAATTAGTAATTGGTTTAAAGAAAGAAACAAAACTTCATTTCCGATTGCTACATTCCTCATTAATATAACGGGAGCATTTTTACTCGGATATATAATTGGCAAAGGGATAACTACAAGTTGGCAATTATTATTAGGCACAGGATTTATGGGCGCCTTCACTACATTTTCAACGTTTAAATTAGAATCTATTCAACTTTTCAACCGCAAAAACTTTGGCGTACTATTTCTATATTTAAGCGCGAATTATATGATTGGTATCATCTTCGCATTCCTTGGGATGAAGTTAGGTGGAATATAAAAAAGCGACTCTTATAGTCGCTTTCTTTCATAAAAAGTATGTCCCGCCATACGAAATTGAAAATAAACCAACTGGATACACATCATAATGTACAATTTGCATCGGAGGCTGTGAATACGACATATACTGGCTCTGCATCATTTGCGCTGCTTGTGCTTGTTGTTGCATTTGAATAGCCTGATGCACTGCCTGAACTGTCATCTGTGCCCCAGCCAATGTAATCGCTGGTCCTACTTGTCTTCCAGTGTGAAAATAATGGTTCATCATTATTCAGCTCACTTTTTATACAGAATGAATTCCGTTTACATGTTATGTTTACATACGATGCAAGTGTTTTAAATTTACATAAAACATGTTTTTAGCCCAACCCATACATAAAACACCTTCATAGAGTATATAAATGCCCACAAATATATGAAAAGGAGTGAAAATATGAGTTTCTACGAACAACAACCTTTTACTCAAGATAATTATTATCGAGATCAACATTGGCATCCCCAGAATCCACTTAAACAACAAACGCTCGCTATAATTACCCCTGCTGTTTCTCACGGATTACATGAAGCTGCCCATCTCGGCTATCAACACGCATTAACTGAAGCTGTCGCTATCGGCTACTTACTTGGAAGAGGCTACGATTATAATACGGCTTGGAAAACCGTTGAATCTTGGTGGAGACCACCAGGTTCTCCACTTCCTACTCCATACTAAAGTGAAAAGACCGTAAAAATACGGTCTTTTCACTTTATCATGCTTTCTTTTTTCGAAACATCGAGAAAATAGCCACGAACAAAATCGCAATAATTCCAGTAAAAACAAATAAATAAGCTAATGGAATTAAGAAAAATGGTTCCACTAAAGTTCCATCCGGCTTCACTTCAGAACCAATTATATTAAACATAATTATACATAACACTCCTAAAAATATCGGACTAGAAGCCAATAAATACTTTTGCTTCATCATAACTCCTCCTTTTTATACTCTAAAATATCACCTGGCTGACACTCTAAAGCTTCACATATCTTCTCTAAAGTTGAGAATTTAATTGCTTTTGCTTTTCCATTTTTTAATATCGAGACATTCGCCATTGTAATTCCTAATTTCTCAGATAGCACTGTCACACTCATTTTTCTTTTCGCTAACATTACATCAAGATTTACTACAATCGTCATAACATAGCACCTCAAATCGTTAAGTCATTATCATCTTTTATTTCACTTGCTTTTCTAATTAAATGAGAAAGTAAGGAAGTAAAAATAGATATAACGACCGAGAAGAATAAAATAAGTAATAGAATAACTAAAACGCTTGTATGATAACTTCCAGCTGCGAAAATATATAGTAATGCTCCGATATATAAAACACCTTCAGTCATCGATAAAATACTAATCCTCTTTAATCGATTCGCATTTTTTACAGTAAAAGCTTTGTCTGAGGCAATATCTGAACATAATTTCCATCCTAAAAATAAAGCGCTAAAAAACGGAATTCCTGTGATCCAAATGAACAGTACRAATGGCTTATATAGTCCCTTCAAATTTTYTGAAACTAAYAATACCGCTCTTCCCGTTTCTGGCCCAATATATATGCAGAACAATAAACCAAAACATCCGCAAAGAATGATAATTAACTTTAACCATAATGACAATTCGTTTTGTTTCACAAAAATMAMCTCCTRAACTAACATCATTTATCTATTGCTGTTTTTCAACTTTGAAGCAATAAATCCAAATAGCAACACACCAATACCACTAAAGAATAGTAAATAACTTATTGGTACTAGGAAAAAGAACGGTTCTACAAGCAAACCATTATCCGCCACTTTACTAGTTGTACCTTGTATTAATAAACAAGTACATCCTAATGATATTAGTACGATAGCCAATAAAAATTTATTTTTCATAATATATTCTCCTTTAATTTCACAATTAATTTATTTGCATTCCTTTTGCTACCCTCATAATAGACTTCTCTATATTATAAGTCAACAACTATTTATCGTTTTACGATAAATAGTTGTTATTTAAAACAACAAAAAAAAAGACTATAGATAGTCATTATCTATAACCTCTTCACTCTAAAATATTCCTTCTGGAACATGCACATTCTTATCGCATTATGGTAGTTTCCATCAACAAAGAACTCATCTTGMARCTCACCTTCTACTATAAATCCGACCTTTTTATAAACGTGTACAGCTTTTTCATTCTCTTTATCGACAACTAAATATATTTTATGCATATTTAATACGGAAAAAGCATAATCCATCGCTAAACGCGTCGCATCAGCTGCATAACCGTAACCTTGGTAACTCGGATCAATAATAATTTGGAATTCAGTTCTACGATGAATATAATCGATTTCTACTAATTCGACCAATCCAACCATCTCATTATCTTTCTCAACGATAAATCGGCGCTCACTTTGATCATGTATATGTTTATCATATAAATCCTGCAACTCCACAAATGCCTCATACGGCTCTTCAAACCAATAAGACATAATATGTGCGTTATTATTAAGTTCGTGCACGAACTTTAAATCTTCCCGTTCTAAAGGACGTAACTTTAATTCCTGACTCATTTCTATAACCTCCAAGTAAAATTAACCTCTTCACTTAATTTCTCAATTTTTTTCGATTTTAAACGCCCTAATCACATTGTAAACTTTCAAGTAACTTGAAGGTCAAGGCGTAAAAAAATAGTACAAACTTATGTCTGCACTACTACTCTTTTCTCAAATCTCTCATATTCGATATGTATAAAGCAATGACTAAAACAAGAATAGATCCCGCATATAATAACGTCTCCATCGGTTCCTCATGAGATACAATAATTAATCGAATTAATGCCGTAATTCCGATATAAATAAAATAACGTAACGGAAAATGATAATTCGATTTAAAATACTTAATAATTAATGCGATGAACTCGAAGTATAAGAAATAGACGATAATACTTTCAACTAATTTATAAGATGTATACTTCTTCGCCGAAAATATGTATTGAATAAAAGTAATCGTCTCATTAATTAAAAAGATAGATAAGACAATGGATAATATGATTAGAGCTATATTTAATATCCACTGCAAAACACTAGCTATAAGATGATCGATATTAAATGACTTCATTTTCTCTTTGAACTCCCCTTCGTATAAGTACGTATTTATTATAGCAAAATTATGATTGGAAAAAAGTTAAATCATATATTCGTCCTTTATTTTCCCCTGTGTAGGGGATATTCATTGTTTGGAGGAGTCTTTTAACTGCAGAGCTAGATTGCATATTAAGAAAGTCCCTCAATTTGCTATTAGTAGTTATCATACCAATCAGAAGTGTGTAATCTTGTAAAGCACGTAAATGAGCATGTTTAGACATACTATTACAGTTTGAGCAACGCCATCCCTGTTTTTCTTTTAACATTGCCATTGTAAAACATTCCTCACACTGTACTCCCCTGAGCAATTCCTCCTTTTTAATTTTATATTGTGTAAGAATATTTTGTCGCTGCGGAGAATGTCCATTCATAATTTGATCTATAAGTCCATTTATATTGCCAATTGCTTCTTCTTTATATTGATTTTCAATTTGTTTGATTCTACTAGGTAAATTTGCGCCGTGGATAATTTTGCCAGAAAGTATTTCATCTGAAGTTTTAATAATTGTACGAGGTGAACTAATTACAACGAGGGATTCAATCGGGATATTATATATATCATGCAAACTCAGCCATTTTCTCAACTGCATCTCTTGCCGTTTCATTTGTAAAATCGGATCTGGGAAACCTTCTTCGGAAATACCATCTGCCATTCGAATGAGCTGATTAAACTTTGCATCAAAGATTAATGTACCAAGTATATTTTTTATTTCAAGAAAAAGAAGAAAACAGGATGAAACTATGAGGGTATCAATTTGGAAATAATGTTTCTGATCAAACAACCTAATATCATGTAAAATACTGTATTCTGTTTCGGATAGAAAACTAAGCGGATATTCAATCGCCTGCTCTCCTTTATAACCAGCCATAAATTTCGCTAGATTTTCAGCCACCATATTCCTTTTTGGATGATGGGTAGGCAATCTTCTAAGGAGAGCGTCTAACTGGAGTAAATATACGGGCATTTTCCGTTCTTTCACAATCATTTTTATCCCCCTTCCAAAATATATCAGCGATTTTTCAAWTWTATCAGCGCAACTCAAATTATATCGGCGATTTTCGAAATATATCGGCGCAACTCCAAATATATCAGCGATTTTCGAAATATATCGACTTACCGACAAAAAACGACACACACATCAAAAGCCTATACACAGTATAGCATCACATCAAAAATTGCACTGTAATCATAATGTTAATCACCCATTTTGATTACGTCATTTTCAAAATGAGAGATTAACATTCACCGTACATAAAAGTCCTTTTTATAAATATGAAAAAATTTTAGGAATTAGTTTATCTTTTTTTAATGATTTATTTAGAGGCAGTTTATACTCGGGGATTAACATAATAAACGTAATAACTAAGTTCATCGATTCAACCTAAATTTTTTCATATAACAAAAATTCAGAAGGACGAACTGCTACTATAATCGCAAACCGTACTACTTAAAACCATGTGAATAACACAAAAATCATACAATGAGGAGACGATAAAAAATAAACAAAAAAACAAAAGCACTGTCATCAATGTTACTCGGATTTACATTAGTATTAACAGGTTGTGCTGATAATAATGCTGCAGAAAATCATAATAAACCGAAACAAGAACAAGCTGCTAAAGAGACACAAAAGGAAAATAAGTTAACGAAAGGCCAAAAAATGGCTAACATTCTTAGTAGTACAAATTGGCAAGGTACAGGAGTATATGACAAAGATAAAAATGACTTAACAAAAGAGAATGCAAACTTCATTGGCCTTGCAAAATATGATGCGAAGTCAGGAAGATATGAATTTTTTGATGCTAAGACTGGTGCAAGCCGTGGCGATAAAGGAACTTTCTTTGTCACAAATGATGGGAAGAAAAGAATATTAATTTCAGAATCAATGAAGTATCAAGCTGTTGTTGACATGACAAAGCTAAATAAAAATGTATTTACCTATAAAAGAATGGGGAAAGATGCTAACGGTAAAGATGTAGAAGTTTTCGTTGAACATGTTCCATATAAAGAAAAAGAGCTTTCTTTCACGGATCCGGATAAGCAGCTAAACTCTACTACAGGTGATATCGTTAAAAACGTGGATGGAGATAAAATTTTAGGCGGAACCCTTTGGCATGGAACAAAGGTATTAGATGAAGCCGGTAATGATGTAACGCAGTTTAATTCGAATTTTATAAGTCTAGCAAAATTTGATGACAAGTCTAATAAATACGAGTTCTTCAATAGCGAAACAGGTCAAAGCCGCGGTGATTATGGCTACTTCGATGTTGTACATGAAAATAAAATAAGAGCTCATGTTTCAATTGGAAATAATAAATATGGTGCGGCTCTTGAACTTACTGAACTGAATAATAAGAAATTTACGTATAAAAGAACTGGTAAAGACCAAGCGGGTAAAGACATAACTATATTCGTTGAACATGAGCCTTATAAAGGTGATATAAAACCACAATTTAGCTTTTAAAAACGTTTGATTACAAATCCTGTACTGAGCTGCAGGATTTTTTTAAAGAAAAATCATTTATGATTCCCTTGAAAAAAATTGTCTTATATCCCCCTCAACAATTCAGCACGATTGTTGAATATAATATCTCTCATTTTTTTAACAGCTTTAAAAAGCCTTACTACACATAAATTGTAGTAAGGCTCCGACTATTTAAGATGAAAATTTTATTATCTCTATACAAATAAGGTTTAGCAAATAATGTTACTATAACCTCAAAAAAAGAAATCTTATTTTAACTTTCCTATTGATAAGTTAACACGATAATTCCCATACTTTAATAGTCGCCCCAGAAAGTTATCCAATTCTTCATTAGAAGCAAAATGTGTTTTTAATAAATAACACCCCTCACCGCTTATACGGTCTACTTCAGAAATCCCTTCTTCTTTTTGAAAGAAATTCATAAACTCTTGATGATTAGCTGTTGTTACGAATAAAGTAACAAATGCAGTCACTACTTGTCCTAATTTGATTCGGTTTATTGCGATTGTATATTGTTCAATAATCCCTAAATCCTCTAATCTTCGAATTCGATTTCCTACAGCCTGCCCCGTCATATGTATTTTTTGACCAAGTTCTTTCCATTGTATTCTTGAGTTTTCTCCTAATAATTTCAGTATCTCAAAATCTATTTGATCAATGATATAAACCAATCCTTTCATCGTGAAAGTAGAAAGCCAGAAAGTGTTTCGCCAACTTATTCTGCTTGTCGATACAATTCACTATACTTAGTTTATCCTCTTACATCACATTGTTTATCAGTTATATTTACTTATAACACAGAGGACGCAACAAAAAAATACATCTAGATTTAAAGGAGGTTACAAATATGTTATTACAAGAGATTTTATCGTTCAATGAACAATTTGTAGAAAATAAAGAATACGCTCCTCGTGAAGCGACAAAAATGCCTAAAAAACGTATGGTTGTTGTTTCTTGCATGGACGCTCGTTTAATTGAGCTACTTCCAAAAGCTTTAGATATACACGATGGTGATGCAAAAGTTATCAGAAATGCAGGTGGTAAAATTGCCTCTGCTTTCGATAGTGTTATGCAAAGTGTTGTCGCATCAGTATATGATCTAAATGCAGATGAAATCTTCCTTATCGGACACCAAAGATGTGGTGCGAGCCAAACTAATCCAAAAGGAACACTTCAAAAAATATTAGATCGTGGAGTAGCTTCACCAGAAATTTTATCAGCGATTGAATATGCTGGTGTTGACCTTGAAAAATGGTTATTTGGATTCGATGATGTCAACGGTTCAACTCAAGCTAATGTTGATTTAGTAAGAAATCATCCACTTATTCCAAAAGATGTTCCTGTACATGGTTTAGTTATTGATCCTCACACAGGTAAATTAGATTTAATAGTTGATGGATATAAAGCATTAAATGGTATGAAAAATTAATTATTACTTAAATGAAGGGAAGTTATTAGATATGAATAGACAAGAAGCTACGCAAAAAATTATGGAAGCAAAAATTGCAAAAGGTTTAACATGGGAAGAAATTTCAAAAGTAAGTGAAAACTCTGAGACTTGGGTTGTAACAGCGTTATTAGGACAAGCTACAATGACACGTCCAGAAGCAGAAAAAATCGGTAAACTATTAGAATTAGATGAAGAAGTAGTTCAAGCATTAACAGTAGTTCCACTTAGAGGTCAAGTAATGCAAATGCCTCCTACTGACCCAATCTTATATCGATTATATGAAATGATGTTACAATACGCACCAACTCTTAGAGAATTAATTCTAGAAAAAGCTGGCGAAGGTGTAATGAGTGCAATTAACTTCAATCTAGRTGTGGACACACAAGAAGATCCAAAAGGTGGCGACCCTCGTATCGTGATTACACTTAACGGGAAATTCTTACCGTTCCGTACATGGTAATTAATTAAAAATCTATCTATATAATTAAAGTAATTTTATAGATTTACAAAATCCATCCTTTTTAATCTAGCTGTGTAGAAAGGGTGGATTTTTACTATGAGATTCTTTTTATACAAGGGAGAATAATATGAATAAAAAATACGTCGATACGAGCTTTAGTATTCTACAGTGGTTTGTGTTTTTATTAGCAAATGCAATTGCATTGCMTATCATTATTGGTGGCATATTCCATTTATTAATAGAAGATATCTCAACATTAATGCAACGAACTTTTTTAGTTGTAGGAGTAAGTTCATTTATACAAGCATGGTTTGGGCATCGCTATCCCATAGCGGATGGGCCAGCCGGCTCATGGGTAAGTATATTTGTCATATTGGGACAAGTCGCTATGCATCAGGGACAAAGTGCAAAGGATGTATTACAACTTTTAGAAGGTGGATTAATTATTGCAGGTATATTACTCTTCATCCTTGGTATAACAGGGCTTGTTCATCGAATTCTACGTTTATTTACACCCTTGGTTACAGGAACTTTTCTTTTAATATTATCTCTTCAGCTTAGTGGTGTGTTACTAAAAGGAATGATGGGATTACAAGAAGCTGTAACTCATCCTGATTATACAACGGCTGCTATTGCGCTCTTTGTTTTTGCCATTATTACTTTCTTATCAATTAAAGGGAACGGATGGATGAAAAGTTACGCTGTGTTACTTGGAATTTCATGTGGTTGGCTTTTGTATGCTGTATTAGGAAAATCATCTCATATGCCTTCACACACACCGTTAGTTAAGTTACCAGAGCTATTTTCTTGGGGCACACCTAGATTAGATATTGGAATGGCTCTAACTGCAACTTTATTTACATTTCTTTTAGTTGCAAATACAATCGCTGCTATTTCGGCTGTAAAACAAGTGGCTCCGTTATCTAAAGAAAATGAAAAGCAAATACTGAACCGCGGCGTGTGGGCCGGAGGTATATCGCATATTATCTCGTCGTTGTTTTCTACAATTGGAATTGTACCATTACCTGCATCAGCAGGATTTATTCAACTAACAGGACAAAGAAAAGTGAAGTCGTTCCTTATAGCAAGTCTTATATTAGCAGGAATTTCTTTTATTCCTTCAATTGTAAACTTTATATCCTTGCTACCAGGTCCTATTGCTAATCTTCTTCCTTACAATATGTTTTAAGTAATGGATTACTTGTGGGTACCATGCTTGTCATTCTATTGGAACAGTTTTGGAAAGAGTAAAATTTGTGACTAAGTAAAAAAGCGCCCTGCTTACAGGGCGCCTTTTTATACCTAATGACTAATACTAGCAGTTGGGTATAATGTTGTTCCTCCAATTGAAACTTTTATTTCATTTGTTAATGGAACATTTTGTTCATTAATAATTGTTCTCCACCATTCCCATGCAAGACCWGTACATTCTCTYGCTACGAYTTTTAYATTTTTTGAATTYGGTGRAAGWGGKATRACTGTAGAGWAATGAGCMGTTTTGTCTYTRCCRCTWCCWTCCCAWGTTTTATGTGTTAGTACTTCTTTACCAYTTTGATCAWATGWGAATTCATCCCAAGATACATCAAATTGMGCAACRTAWGCACCGTAATGATCMAGYGTCATTTTAGCACTTGAATATTCTGTAGTTGTMGTCTCRATATAATCTGTATTGTTATGAACAGCMGCAGTTGMATTATCTTTTAAAAAAGTACTTGTATATGAAATTGGGTATGCTGGATTTTTAAGACTTAATTCWGCATTATCTTTAATGATATTTCGKATTTCATTRAAATCTTTWGTAACAACCTTGTTATGCTCTTTYGCATCTCCGCCTAATACTACAGCAGTAAARGTACTTTCTTCAAAAATATCTTTGTACTGTCCAYTCGYTTCRACGCTGTTATTCTTAAGTAAGGCTTTAAAAGCAGCTTGTACATCTTTGCTCTTAGATGTTGTTTCTAATTTYACATAAACWGTTCTACCATAAGCTACATTYGASACCATAACAGGYGGRGCCGMMTTACTTACRCCTTTACGAGTTAACTCAYCAAAAGTAACACTAYTATCAAAAAGATCGGATGGATTGTTAGGTAGTTCAGCACTTACKGTATAAAATATTTGCTTATATGCCGCTACCATCACTTTTTTCTCTCCATTTGCAAYCGCATTAAARTCAATGTTYAGMCYRTTATCAAGATATTTRGCGTTAACRTTAAGRGCACTTGCKATTTGTGATTTACTATAAACCATAGATTCTGTATACTGCATTCTTGCRGGTAACGTATGTGTTKTWGAATACTTTTCATTCCAAGTAGATACTRAWTCATCTACTGCTCCAGACACATTACCATATGTWGGATTTKGAACAGTWATTGTATTTTCTTTTCTCATGCCAGGTAAGTCTATACTAATATTCAAAGGTTTTCTCTTAGCCACTAATAAACTAGGTTGATTATCTGCAAAAGCTTTATTTGCAAGTTGTACGGCTCCTGGATAAGTACGATTAGCCACAGAATCAATAATCGAAATATCGACTGGTGAAGTTGTAAGTGATTTTTTCTCACGTTCAACTACTACAAATTTACC
>NZ_JBFTMA010000007.1:0-22181 GCF_056396725.1 Bacillus sp. 05T31 | reverse complement strand
GAGTTAGCCTTGTTATAATTTCATCATATGTGTTTCATCAATATAGTTGTGTAAGCAGCTGAAGATGAAAAACTCTGTTTCGAAAATGATTCAGGGCGGAAGGAGATGAAAAGAATGAAAGCAGGAATCCATCCAAATTACAATAAAGTTGTATTTATGGACACGAACACTGGCTTCAAATTCTTAAGCGGGTCTACAAAAGGCTCTAGCGAAACTGTTGAGTGGGAAGATGGTAACACTTATCCATTACTAAAAATTGAGATCAGTTCTGATTCTCACCCATTCTACACTGGACGTCAGAAGTTTGCTACTGCAGACGGACGTGTTGACCGCTTCAATAAGAAATACGGCATCAAGTAATAAAGAACATAAAACAGGCAAGTGTATGTATTCGCTTGTCTGTTTTTTTTGCAAAAATATTAAACCTTTACCCTACTTTGGATTAGGAAAGTAGATGAAAGGAGAGCTCAATGTACTTAATGAATCAAAATGGTTGGATTGAAGTGATTTGCGGGAGTATGTTTTCTGGGAAATCAGAAGAGCTCATCCGCCGTATACGCCGTACACAATTTGCGAAACAACATGCGATTGTATTTAAACCATGTATTGATAATCGTTATAGTGAAGAAGATGTTGTATCACATAATGGATTAAAGGTTAAAGCAGTTCCTGTTTCAGCTTCAAAAGATATATTTAACCATGTAACAGAAGAAATGGATGTTATTGCAATCGATGAGGTACAATTTTTTGATGGGGACATTGTGGAAGTGGTGCAAGTATTGGCAAATCGTGGCTATCGTGTCATTGTAGCTGGATTAGACCAAGATTTCCGTGGTCTACCATTTGGACAAGTTCCTCAGCTGATGGCGATTGCTGAACATGTAACTAAATTGCAGGCAGTTTGTTCTGCATGTGGATCTCCTGCAAGTCGTACGCAACGTTTAATCGATGGAGAACCAGCGGCATTTGATGATCCAATTATTTTAGTTGGGGCTTCAGAATCGTATGAACCACGTTGTCGTCATTGTCATGCAGTACCTACAAAACAAAGATAAGTGAAACTCGCTATGTAGAGCGGGTTTTTTTCGAAAATAGATGAAGATTGGTGGCAAGCTCTTCTTGTCTAAGAACCGCCGCTACTCAAGGTGAAAAGCACCTTTTGTGCGAGAGAACCTTAGCCAGTCAGAGCTGAGCGAGCCGCTTGCGCTTTAAAATATTATCTAGCTCCAGCGGCTAGAATGGTCGGTGGTTTCGCTTCTTCCTGCGAGGCAAAGAGCGCCTCTCTGTCAGAAGCTCCAACCTCCTCCCATTCTGAGCGAGCCGCTTGCGCTTTAAATATTATCTAGCTCCAGCGGCTAGAATCTCCGGCCATTTCACTCTCTCGCTCGAAGCAAAAAGCGCTTCAAGGTCGAGAGTTCCAATGTCCTGCGATCCTGAGCAAGCCGCTTGCGCTTTTAAATATAATTTGCGTTTTTTTGATTAAGTACCATATACTATTTGTATTAGATACTAGGATGTAGAGGTGAATGGTGTGTTAGATCGTTTGCAAGCTGTAGAAGATCGTTATGAGAAGTTGAATGAGTTGTTAAGTGACCCAGAGGTTATTAGCGATACAAATAAGCTTCGTGAGTATTCAAAAGAGCAATCTGATATTCAGGACACGGTAGAGGTGTACCGTGAGTATAAAGATGTTCGTGAGCAATTACGAGATGCAAAGGCAATGTTAGAAGATAAGTTAGACGCTGATATGCGTGATATGGTAAAAGAAGAGGTTTCTGAATTAGAAGGACAAGAGAAAACATTATCAGAACGTCTGAAAATTTTACTTGTTCCAAAAGACCCTAATGATGATAAAAACGTTATCGTTGAGGTTCGTGGCGCTGCTGGTGGTGACGAGGCAGCTTTATTTGCTGGTGATTTATATCGTATGTATAGCCGTTATGCTGAGGTGCAAGGTTGGAAAACTGAAATTATCGAAGCGAGCTATACAGAGTTAGGTGGATATAAAGAGATTATCTTTATGATTAACGGTAAAGGTGCTTTCGCGAAGCTGAAATTCGAGAATGGTGCTCACCGTGTACAACGTGTTCCTGAAACGGAATCTGGCGGACGTATTCATACATCTACAGCAACTGTAGCTGTACTACCAGAGGCAGAAGAAGTAGAAATTAATATTCATGAAAAAGATGTTCGTGTTGATACGTTTGCTTCTAGTGGTCCTGGTGGACAAAGCGTTAATACAACGATGTCAGCGGTACGTTTAACGCATTTACCGACTGGTGTAGTTGTATCTTGTCAGGATGAGAAATCACAAATTAAGAATAAAGAAAAAGCGATGAAAGTATTACGCGCACGTGTTTATGATAAATTTAGACAAGAAGCGCAAGCTGAGTATGATCAAAACCGTAAACAAGCTGTTGGTACGGGAGATCGTTCAGAGCGTATTCGTACGTATAACTTCCCGCAAAACCGTGTTACAGACCATCGAATCGGTTTAACGATTCAAAAGCTAGATCAAATCCTACAAGGTAAGTTAGATGATTTCATCAATGCCTTAGTGATGGAAGATCAGGCGCAAAAGATGGAGGCAGCTGAGTAATGCGTGTCTATGAAGCCCTGAAATGGGCTTCTTCTTTTTTACAGGAAAATGGACGAGATGAAAATGCGGGAGAAATTGTCCTTTGTCATGTATTAAAGACGAACAGAACCGGAATGCTCATGAATATGCGTGAAGAAATAACTGCGGAACAAGAGAAAAGTTTTGCACAATTTATCCACAAGCATGTAGAAGGTATTCCGATCCAATATATGCTCGGTTATGAAATGTTTTATGGCCGATCATTCTTTGTAAATGAAGAGGTATTGATACCAAGACCGGAAACAGAGGAACTTATAGTTGGAGTGCTAGAGAGAATTGAGCGCCATTTCGGTAATGAGGAGCTTCACATAGCGGATATTGGAACAGGTAGTGGAGCGATTTCTATTACGCTYGCTTTAGAAAATAAAAATCTTCATGTGTATACAGTAGATATTGCACAGGAGTCGATTGAAGTTGCAAAAGAAAATGCAAAAACTTTAGGGGCGGATGTAACTTTCTATCATGGCGATTTACTGTCTCCATTTTATGAAACAGGTCAGAAGTTAGATGTTGTTGTTTCCAATCCTCCGTACATACCAGAGGAAGATTGGCGTGGTCTTTCTACTGTTGTGAAGGAGCATGAGCCGAAGCGTGCGCTTGTTGGTGGGGAAGATGGACTAGATTTCTATCGTCGTTTTATGGAGGAATTGCCGAATGTATTACAGAACAAGGCGATTGTGGCGTTTGAAATTGGTGTAGGGCAAGGTGAAGATGTGAAAGCATTATTACAGCAAACTTTCCCGCGCGCTCAAGTTGAAGTTGTATTTGATATTAATGGAAAAGATCGCATGGTATTTGCAGAGATGGAGTAAGGCATAAGCCTTACTCTATTTTTTGTATGAAAAATTCGTAACTACTCAGCCATACATTTTATTTAGAATTTTGGTAAGGGGTATTATTTCAGCAAAAATAAGCACCTTATTACCTATAGATTGCTGYCATRAAGATAAAAATGGACMTACASCYTGYTRCCTKTYTTTGTTTTAAAACTTTGCGCGTGGCAGRAAAAGGCCCTGACCGCTCCTATACATAGCCAGTCCCTCTCGCCAATTAAAAAAATGCTTTTCTATCGGTTTTTTATATAGATTTCGAATTTAATAGTTTAGAAAGATGAAAGTCTGTCCACACTGTTTCTAGAGGGGACGGTGGAGGAAATGAAAAAACAAGTTATTGCTTACTTTCTTTTATTATTAATTGGTGCACAGTTACTTGTGCAGTTTGGATATATGAAAGCTGATGCAAAAGGGCCTACTGTTATTCCGAAAGAGGCCGTTCGATTACGTATTTTAGCTAATAGTGATTCCGATAAAGATCAGGCATTAAAACGTAAAGTACGTGATGAAGTGAAAGTGCAAATTGATGGATGGGTAGCGGATTTAACGTCATTTGAAGAAGCTCGAAAAGTAATTCAAAATCATATTCCTGAAATTGAAAAGACAGTGGCGAATACGCTGAAAAGAGAAGGAAGTAAAGAGGCGTTTCAAGTGAAATTCGGTAAGAATGTGAAGTTTCCTACAAAGGTATATGGGAATTTTATTTATCCGGCAGGAGAATATGAAGCGGTACTTATTACAATTGGAAAAGGTGAAGGTGCAAACTGGTGGTGTGTATTATTTCCACCGATGTGTTTCTTAGATTTTTCAAGTGGTACAGCTGTAAGGAAAGAAGAACATGTTGTGAAAGCTGAATCTCCTGAAGAGGAGCAGGTGAGACAATCAGATGAGGAAGTAGTGGATGTACCGGAGAAGAAAGTGGATAAGGTGAAAGAAACGAAAGTAGTAAAGCCGGAAAAAGCTGAAAAAGTAACAGCACAGGAAAAGAAAGTAGTAAAACACGAAACACAAGTAGAAGAACAGCCTGTAAAAAAAGTAGAAACAAAAACTGTGGAAAAAGTGGAAAAACCTGTGGAGCAAAAACAAGAAAAGGAAAATGAGTATGTAACAGTAGAAGAGGAAGAAGAAAAACCAGAGGTTAAATTATTTATCGTCGAAGCTTTTACATCTTTATTCTCTAAATAGTGCTATTAATAAATCCTTCCTCATATATATCAATGAGGAGGGATTTATTATGAAGAACGTGTATTTTGCTACGAAAGCAGATGTAGAAAGATTACATTCTTTTTTCGGACAAGCTAATAAAAAAGATGATAAAATAAATGAGTTGTACGCACAATTTATGATCTTGGAAGAGGCGGGAGAAATACGAGCGGTAATTGGATATGAACAAAGTGGAGAAAATGCACTTATCCGTTCTTGTTTATTCACACCTAATGTGGATAAACAGACTTTCTTATATTTTTTCGAGATGTTTTTGCAGTATATGAAAGAAAAAGATATTCGACAATTGTACTTACTCACAAATCATCCACAATCTGTGACCATCTTTCAGTTTTTTAACTTTGTCATTGTAGAGAAAGAGGAAGTGCCAGAGGAAATTCGACAGTTAGAACACTTTTGTAAAAATATAAAAGAGCTAAATGCAATAATACTAAATTGTCAGCTATTCACAAAGTTATCCACGGATTAACAAGGTTTATCCACATTTTGTGGATAAACCTTGTTTGTCTTTTGGATAAATCTCATAGTAAACTAAAAATAGACAAGTATTTCATGGTAGAAAAGGACGTGGGAAAAAATGCATACAAATATGTGGGTTGTGGATAATGTTGTGGAAAGAAAAAAATATTATCCACAATTAAAAGAAGCAGCGAGATTATTAAGAGAAAATGAAGCGGTGGCCTTCCCAACGGAAACGGTATATGGGTTAGGAGCAAACGCAATGGATGATGAAGCGATAGCGAAAATTTTTGAAGCGAAAGGGAGACCGAGCGATAATCCACTGATTGTYCACATAGGAACAAAATCTCAGTTAGATGGTATCGTAAGAGAAATTCCGCCGGTTGCAGAAAAGTTAATGGAGCATTTTTGGCCAGGACCATTAACAATCATTTTACCGAGAAAAAAAGGGATTTCAGAGAGGGTTACGGCAGGACTTAATACAGTCGGAGTGAGGATGCCRGATCATCCAGTAGCGCTCGCCCTTATTGAAGAGGCAAACGTGCCTGTTGCAGCGCCGAGTGCGAATCGTTCAGGACGCCCAAGTCCAACGTTAGCTTCTCATGTGTATGAAGATTTGAATGGGAAAATTGCTGGTATTGTTGATGGCGGGGCAACAGGAGTAGGCGTTGAATCAACTGTAATTGATTGTACGAGCGAGGTTCCGACGATTTTACGTCCAGGTGGGATTACGAAGGAGCAATTAGAGGCCGTGATAGGAAATGTTTCTTTAGATCCAGCTTTAAAGGATGAGAAAGAAAAACCAAAATCACCTGGAATGAAATATACACATTATGCACCGAAAGCGCCACTTAGTATTGTTGAAGGGTCCCGTGAGTTTATTCAACGTATTGTGGATGAGAAAAAGAAAGAAGGATTTAAAGTAGGTGTATTAACGACAGAAGAGTATCAGCATGTGTATAGTGCAGATGTTGTATTGTCTTGTGGTGTACGAAGCGATTTAGCCAGCGTTGCGACTAAGTTATATGATGTGCTTAGAACGTTTGATGCAAGTGAAGTAGATGTTATTTTTAGTGAATCATTCCCGAATGAAGGCATAGGAAATGCAATTATGAATCGTTTAACAAAAGCTGCGGGACATCAGATTATTATTGAATGATAATGTACCTTTAGCAAACAGAATATTTCTCCTCGGATAAGCATATTGTGAAGTAGCACGTCCGAGGGGGGATATGAATGACACTTGAACAATTAATACCTTTAATAATTATGGCATTTGCCCTGGGGATGGATGCATTTTCAGTGAGCCTCGGTATGGGGATGGTAACATTAAAGTTAAGACAAATCCTTTATATAGGTATGACGATTGGGATATTTCATATTATTATGCCATTTATCGGAATGGTACTAGGACGTTTTCTATCAGAGAGGTATGGGGATGTCGCAAATTTTGCAGGAGCTATTTTATTAATTGGGCTAGGGTTCTATATCGTATATTCGTCTATTTTAGAAGGGGAAGAGACTAGAACTGCTCCAATTGGAATTAGTTTATTTGTATTTGCATTTGGTGTCAGTATAGATAGTTTTTCAGTAGGTCTTAGTCTTGGAATTTACGGAGCAGAGACAATTATTACGATATTATTGTTCGGACTAATAAGTATGTTACTGGCTTGGATGGGTTTATTGCTTGGTAGCCATGCCAAAAATATACTTGGCACATACGGTGAAATAGTAGGTGGTATTATTCTTGTGGGGTTTGGATTGTATCTCCTTTTTCCTATATAATTTTATGTAGGAGGCAATTATGAACAAGCTATTGGAATGGTATGTTAAGCTTTTAACCTTCTTTCCTCGATGGCTAAGAAGACTTATAATATTGGGTGTTATTTTGCAAATTTCGATGTTAGGTTGGATTAAGTTAATTCGTGAATGGTGAGATAGTTCYTTTCTGTGCATAGTTTCGTTTGTACTATATTGATCACACTAAAAAATTAGAAATATAGAAAGGATGAGATGGATGACGAGATTGAAGCAAGTTTTTGGTGTTATTATTAGTTTTTTTGTTTTTTGGTTCAGTATGCTCGGTGTACAAATGTTTGCTGAGTTTTTAGATATTGAGTCATTGAAGTTTGTTGCAGGAAAATCGGAGGCGGCGCGTACTTTTTATTCTCCGTACCCGTTTTTAATTGTTTTCCTTATTACGTTACTTTCCTTATATTTCTTTGTAATAAAGCTTGGTAGATCTAAAAAAGAGAAATTCCCGGCATTAGAGGAGAAAAACGAAGAATTACGATAAAAAAYCCCCCGCTTTCAGCGGGGGGGGGGTTATGTTTAGGTGATGGAAGTGAACGGGCCCCTTGCGCTTTTAGGGGATATATCCAGTTCCAGTGGCTAGCTTCACCTCCTAGGCCCTTGAGTCTAAGAACCTTCCCCACGAGAAGATAAAAAGCATCTTCTGTGAGGAAGAACCTTAGCCACCGGGCCTGGGCAGTCGGTTCCGCTTTTAAATGTATCCAGCTCCAGCGGCTAGAATGGTCGGTGGCTTCGCGCCTTCCTGCGAGGCAAAAAGCGCCTCTACGTCAGGAGCTCCATCCCCCTCTCATTCTGAGCGAGCCGCTTCCGCCTTTAAATGTATCCAGTTCCGGCGACTAGCTCTTCGCATCTAAGAACCTTCCGCCCGAAAGGCAAAAAGCGCCTTTCGGGCGAAAGAACCTTAGCTGGTCAGAGCTGAACGAGTCGCCTCCACTTTTAGATAGGCCTCACTAATTCAAATTGTTCTCCTAGTTTTGCGTAGTTGTGTCCTGCTAGGCGGCTTATTGGTTTTAGTTCTTCGGCGTGAATTCGGCCGTTTTCGTATAAGTGTTCAGCGACGTGAAAGCGAACGACGCGGCCGATTAGTAGGTCACAAGCTGGCGAGTCTTCGGTTCCGCCGAGTGGGATAGCGCGTTCTAATATGCACTCCATTCGAATGTTTGCTTCTTTAACCCCTGGTACTGAAATGACATCACTGTCAATCGGTGTTAATTTTGCTAATTCGATTTCACTTTCATTAGGAGGTAGGTTCGCTGCTGTTTCGTTGATCGCTTCTACGTAAGATTCATCAGAAATATGTACGACAAATTCTCCTTTTTCTATTGCGTTTCTGGAAGTGTCTTTCGGTTTTCCTTCTTTGCGTTGTACTGAAACTGAAATAAGTGGTGGATTGGCAGCGACGATATTGAAATAACTATATGGCGCACCGTTCAATACGCCATCTTTAGTTACAGAAGTAACGAATGCAACAGGACGTGGAATGATACTTCCTGTTAGTAATTTGTAATTATCTTTTTCAGTTTGTTCGTTTGGATTAATGGATAACATGTTGTAATCCCCTTTCTAAATATGAATACTTATTGTTCCTTTACAAGATATCAATGGGAATCTCCTGCTGAAAATAATATTTTTTTGATGATGTAAAAAAAGAGATTACCTCAATTGTACTGAAGTAATCTCTTTTTTGGTAAATATCTCGAAATAGAGATAAATATTAAAGTAAAACGTAAGCGCCAGGTCCAATTAAAGCTACACCGATAGCGACAGCGATTAACATTAAATTATATTCGAATCCGTTTTGTGTTACCCAGTAACCATTTTTTCCGTGAACTGTGAAGATTGCTACTAACATTGTTCCTACGATAAATAATGAACCGATTACAGTGAAAATACCTGATGCGAATAAGAAACCACCTAATAGTTCAGTTGCACCAGCCATAAATGCCATAAATACACCAGGGCGTAAACCGATTGATTCCATAAAGCCGCCTGTTCCTTTCAGACCGTAGCCACCAAACCAACCGAATAATTTTTGGGCACCGTGACCCATGAATGTAATTCCTATAATAAGACGAATAATAAGAAGACCGAAATCCATCATTTTTGAAAACCTCCTAAAAGTTTATTAACTTACCTTATGTAAGTAATAATAAAATAGTTACTTACTTTAGTCAAGTGAATTTCGAAAAAAGTTTGAACTAAATTTTACAAATTAACAACAAAAAATAAAATGTAGTAAAGACCTCTAGACAAGTGAGTAAAAAAAAGAGAAAATATAAGTAGAAGTTAACCTCTTATTGTTATTCAGACAGTCAGAATTGACTGGAATTTTGTGAGGCGCTACAATAAGAGTCTAGTAGTAATGACATGATTTATTTCGAAAGCGTTTTTACAGTATAACATTCGAAGTATGAAGTCTTACGTGTATTTCGATCTTGAATAGAGATTGCCCTATAAACTTTTAGGTAAATTATAAGGAGGACTATCCTATGTTTAAAAAATTATTCGGTTTTGGTTCAAAAACAAATGAAGAAACAATCGTAGCTCCATTAACTGGAGCAGTGAAAAATATTGAAGAAGTACCAGATCCAGTATTCGCTGGTCGTATGATGGGTGACGGTGTTGCAATCGATCCTACTGAAGGTGTAGTTGTATCTCCAGTTGATGGTGAAATCGTACAATTATTCCACACGAAACATGCTATTGGAATTAAAGCGAAAAACGGTACAGAAATTTTAATCCACGTTGGATTAGAAACTGTAAAAATGGAAGGTGAAGGTTTCGAAGCTCACGTTTCTGAAGGACAAGCTGTAAAAGCTGGAGATAAATTAATCTCATTCGACTTAGAATTAATTCGTGAAAAAGCGAAAAGCACAATTACTCCAATCGTTATTACAAACACAGATGCAGCTGAGTCTATTAAGACAACTGTAGGTGTAACAGCTACAAAAGGTTCAACAGAAGTAATGAAAGTTACAATGAAATAATTATTGTATGAAAGGAATCTATTTCGTATGAAATGGATTCCTTATTTTGTTTCGTAGTGTGTTCATTATGTATGGTAAAATACTTTGGGCACTTGGAAATAGGGTTTCACATATGTGAATAAGGCGCATTTTTCTTAGAAAAAATATAAGAGAAATGCGCCTTTCGTATATTCACATTTCTTTTGTTCTATTCTAATGTACGCTATGATGAATGGTAAGAAATTGAACAAAGGGGTGGGTTTAGATGAAACGAGTGTTATTTGTTTGCACTGGAAATACATGCCGTAGTCCGATGGCTGAGGCTTTGCTTCGTCATTATGGAGAAGGTAAATTTGAAGTGCAATCTGCTGGTGTTTTCGCCTATCCTGGAAGCGATGCGTCGGTACATGCAAAGGAAGCTTTGGTCGAAAAAGGAATTGCAATCGATCATGCCGCGCAGCAGGTAAACGATACTTTGGTTGATTGGGCGGATATTGTAGTAACAATGACGGAAAACCATAAGCAAATTGTACTTGGGCATTATCCGAGTGTTGAAAAGAAATTGGATACATTATATGGATTAACTGAGGGTGTAAGTAAGGATATTTCAGATCCATTTGGCGGATCGCTTTCTACTTATAAAGAAACGTTAGAAGAGATGGAAAAACTTGTACAAACTTTACTGAAAAAACATTCAGAAGGTTGATGTTTCGTGTATAATACGATATTGGAGATCACTTTGTTCCATTTAGGTAGCGAGTGTGAAATGAAGATAATTGATTGAAACTTCGGAGGGGTAAAAATGAAAGTAGTAGTAGCATCTGATCACGGCGGTATGAATATCCGTAAAGAACTTGTAAGTTTATTAGAAGAGTTAAATATTGAATATATTGATTTAGGTTGTGAATGTGAAGCTGGTTCTGTTGATTACCCTGATTTTGCGTTTCCAGCAGCAGAAATGGTCGCGAATGGTGAGGTAGATCGTGGCATTTTAGTTTGCGGGACAGGCATTGGCATGTCAATCGCAGCAAACAAAGTAAATGGTATTCGTTGTGCATTAGTTCATGATACTTTCAGTGCGAAAGCGACGAGAGAGCATAATGACACTAACATGTTAGCGATGGGCGAGCGTGTGATTGGAGCTGGTCTAGCGCGTGATATCGCGAAAATTTGGCTAACAACTGACTATGAAGGTGGCCGTCACGAAAACCGCGTAGGAAAAATTAAAACGTACGAAACAAAGTAATAGATTCTAACTATAAGTAGTATGAAATATAATTTGGTGAACCAACCTGTGAAAGGAAGAGGCGTAATGACAGAAATCGTAAAGGTAAGAGAACAGCTACAAATGTCGCTTTCTGATTTCCAAGAACAAGCCACGCTGCAAAGAGGCCAAATTTTTGTAGTGGGGTGTAGCACGAGCGAAGTGCTAGGTGAAAGAATTGGAACATCAGGAACGATGGAAGTGGCAGAGGCGATTTTTTCTGAATTAAAACAATTTCAAGAGAGAACAGGTATTGAATTGGCGTTTCAATGTTGTGAGCATTTAAATCGTGCTTTAGTAGTTGAGAGAGATGTAGCGATGAAATATCAATTTGAAATTGTAACAGTTACGCCTGTTAGATCAGCAGGTGGTGCATTAGCGACGTATGCGTATCACAATTTTAAAGATCCGGTAGTAATTGAGTTTATTAAAGCAGATGCAGGAATGGATATCGGCGATACATTTATCGGTATGCATTTAAAGCATGTAGCTGTACCGGTTCGTACAAGTGTGAAGGAAATAGGAAATGCGCATGTAACGATGGCGAAAACACGTGGGAAACTAATAGGTGGAGCACGTGCTGTTTATGCGGCAAATGAAGAAGCTATTTCTTGCCGTTAAACATTATAAAGTCTTATAACAGCCTTATATCGAAAGGTAAAAGGTATGTGGTCTGACTTTATAATAGAAGAAAGAAAAGACCAATTTTGGTCTTTTTTTTTCTTTTATGATATAGAAAGTCATGTTAGAATGTAGTTGAAAACATGAAGGTTCGAAAGAATTACAACCTGAATTTTCGTTTTTTCTGAATAAATGAGAAAAAACTATTGGGAATTGATGTAATTCGTTCAGAAAAGGGGGATTTTGGTGAATCATTTAAAACGTCAAGATGAAAAGGTATTTGCTGCAATTGAGGCAGAACTAGGAAGACAGCGTTCAAAGATCGAGTTAATCGCTTCGGAAAACTTCGTAAGTGAAGCAGTAATGGAGGCGCAAGGTTCTGTTCTAACGAATAAGTATGCTGAAGGATATCCTGGAAAACGTTACTATGGTGGTTGTGAACACGTAGACGTAGTAGAAGATATCGCACGTGATCGCGCGAAAGAAATTTTTGGCGCAGAGCATGTAAATGTTCAACCACATTCTGGTGCACAAGCGAACATGGCAGTATACTTCACGATTTTAGAGCAAGGCGATACAGTACTTGGCATGAATTTATCTCATGGTGGTCACTTAACACACGGAAGCCCTGTTAACTTCAGTGGAGTACAATATAATTTCGTAGAATATGGCGTGGATGCTGAATCTCACCGTATTAATTACGATGATGTATTAGCAAAAGCGAAAGAACATAAACCAAAATTAATCGTTGCAGGTGCAAGTGCATATCCTCGTGTTATCGATTTCAAACGATTCCGTGAGATTGCAGATGAAGTGGGCGCGTACTTAATGGTTGATATGGCACATATCGCCGGTTTAGTAGCAGCTGGTTTACATCCAAATCCAGTACCACATGCACATTTTGTTACAACAACAACACATAAAACATTACGTGGCCCACGTGGCGGTATGATTTTATGTGAAGAACAATTTGCAAAACAAATTGATAAATCAATCTTCCCTGGTATTCAAGGTGGCCCACTTATGCATGTAATTGCTGCAAAAGCTGTTGCATTTGGTGAGACACTACAAGATGAGTTTAAAACATATGCACAAAATATCATTAATAATGCGAATCGTTTAGCTGAAGGCCTTCAAAAGGAAGGACTTACACTTGTTTCTGGTGGAACAGACAATCATTTAATCTTAATTGATGTTCGTAACTTGGAAATTACAGGTAAAGTAGCAGAGCACGTATTAGATGAAGTTGGTATTACAGTGAATAAAAATACGATTCCATTTGAAACAGCAAGTCCATTTGTAACAAGCGGTGTACGTATCGGTACAGCGGCGGTAACATCACGTGATTTCGGTTTAGAAGAAATGGATGAGATTGCAGCAATTATTGCTCATACATTAAAAAATCATGAGAATGAAGCTGAACTAGAAGAAGCGCGCAAACGTGTAGAAGCGTTAACGAGCAAATTCCCAATGTATACAAATCTATAATAGATTAAAAAAGACTGCTGAAACGTAATTGTTTTAGTAGTCTTTTTTTGTGGACATATATTGTTTTTAAAGTATGTATACAAATGATGAATAAATTTTGGCGATATAATGAAGGATACAGCTCCCATAATTGGTAAAGATACTAGATAGATTCATCGTAAAATCATGATTTTACCAAATTTGCCCTTGAATATTAGTAGCGTTTTCTTTACAATCGTAAATAGTGTAAAGAAGCGTGTAAACGCATGAATATCATCTAAAGGAGAGATTCACATGGGAAAACTGTATGTATTTGATCACCCGTTAATTCAACATAAGATTACATATATTCGCGATAAGAATACAGGTACGAAAGATTTTCGTGAATTAGTGGACGAAGTAGCAAGCTTAATGGCTTTCGAGATTACTCGTGACCTTCCACTTGAAGACATTGAAATTGAAACACCTGTAAGCAAAGCGACAACAAAAGTGATCGCTGGTAAAAAACTTGGTTTAATTCCGATTTTACGTGCAGGTTTAGGAATGGTTGATGGAATTCTGAAATTAATTCCAGCAGCAAAAGTAGGACACGTTGGCTTATACCGTGACCCTGAAACATTGCAACCGGTAGAATACTATGTGAAACTTCCAACGGATGTAGAAGAGCGTGACTTTATCGTACTAGATCCGATGCTAGCAACAGGTGGTTCTGCGGCTGAAGCAATTAATTCTCTGAAAAAGCGCGGTGCAAAACAAATTAAATTAATGTGTATCGTAGCTGCTCCAGAAGGAGTAAGAGTAGTGCAGGAAGAGCATCCTGATGTTGATATTTATGTAGCGGCATTAGATGAGAAGTTAAATGACCATGGTTATGTAGTTCCAGGTCTTGGTGATGCTGGTGACCGTTTATTCGGAACGAAGTAAGACAACAGACGAGAGGGGGATTCCCCGCTCGTTTTTTTTTTTCGCCCTCAGCGCACGGGGGAGGGGGAGATAAATATACAGGGTATATACAACATAAGTTATATACACATCACATATAATATAGAAGTCTTACGTCTCGGGGACACTATATTATGGAAGGAAAGCGCTATATCTTAAAAATATATTAGTGACAAACTTGTGAACATTTTCTTCTATTATAAAGAGAAAACTGTTAGAAATTGCATATCTCTAACCAGTATTTAGAAGGGGAACGTTTTCATTTTTGGGAGGAAATGCCTAATACTCAAATTTTTTGATTTTTTACGATTTCTCGTTGACACTGTTAATACCCTATTGTATGCTAACAACGGGGATAGATGGTAGGGCTTTCAGTGACAAAAATGCATCTATTCCGTGACGAAAATGTAAACTTTTTATTTTGTATAGAATTTATGCAGAAAAATGAGTTATTATTAACACATCGTGAATGAGGGTTACATATTGGAGGGATGAATCCTTGCAAAAAAACGATCGCAGCCATATAAAAGCGTATGCTTTAATGTCAGGAATACTTGCTCAGTTAGTTGGTTCTATTCTTATTGGAATCTTTGGTGGGCAATGGATTGATAATAAGGTTGGAACGTTTCCGTTGTTTCTTATTATAGGGTTATTACTCGGGTTAGGAACAGGGGTATACGCAATGATTCGACTCATTCAACATTACTATTCGGGAGAGCAATGATGATAGACGTACATGGACTTGTCCAACGACAAAAGAAATATATGTACTACTTGCTTGCGCTTCTAGTGCTAGGATGGGGAATTACCTCTTACAAGGATGTATTTCTTGGGCTGATTATCGGAACGATTTTCAGTTTTCTTAGTTTGCGCATCATTGCACGTAGAACAGACAAGCTATTAGATCGCGTAACAAATGGAGAAAACGTGAAGTTTAAGGCGACAGCGGTAAGTACATATTCAAGATTCGCCACGATTGGGTTATTAATTTTATTTGCAGCCAAATATCAAGAGTTAATTGCGATGTGGGGCTTAGGTGTAGGATTGCTGACAGGATACCTTGTCATGATCATAGATTTTCTTTATTTAGAGTATACGAGCAGGGAAGAGAGGTGAATTACTAGTGGAACACGGTAAATTAGTTGAATTTCTAGGTTTAACGTTCGATTTGTCATCAGTTATGATGGTTACTGTAGCAGCAGTTATTGTTTTCTTAATCGCTGTTATCGGAACTCGCAGCTTAGCGCTTCGCCCAACCGGGATGCAAAATTTCATGGAATGGGTGTTTGACTTCGTGAAAGGGATTATCAATAGTACGATGGATTGGAAAACAGGTGGACGTTTCTTAACGCTTGGCGTTACGCTTATCATGTTTATCATCGTATCGAACTTCCTTGGTTTACCATTCATGTATTCAACAGTTGAGGCTGGCGAACATATTGCATGGTGGAGATCACCAACGTCTGATCCAGCAGTTGCATTAACATTAGCCGTGATGGTAGTTACCCTCACCCATTATTATGGAATTAAGATGAAGGGTACGAAAGAATATGTTAAAGGTTATTTCCAACCTATGAAATTCTTATTCCCATTAAAGGTTATTGAGGAGTTTGCTAACACATTAACGTTAGGTCTTCGTTTATTTGGTAACATTTACGCAGGTGAAATCTTATTAGGATTACTTGCTAAGTTAGGCGGGGCATCATTCTTAGGAGCATTAGGTGCACTTGTACCGATGTTAGCATGGATGGGATTCAGCGTATTCGTTGGTTCAATCCAGTCATTTATTTTCGTAATGTTAACGATGGTTTATATGGCCCATAAAGTAAGCCATGACCATTAATATAATTTAAGTAAGAAAAAATTTATTTTTTTATAATACAAAGGAGGACAAATTAAATGAGTTTAGGTGTAATCGCAGCTGCAATTGCAATTGGTTTATCAGCATTAGGTGCAGGTATTGGTAACGGTCTTATCGTATCACGTACAATCGAAGGTGTTGCTCGTCAACCAGAATTAAAAGGCGCACTTCAAACAATTATGTTCATCGGGGTTGCATTAGTTGAGGCACTTCCAATTATCGGTGTAGTTATTGCTTTCATCGTAATGAACAAATAAGGGAGACTCCCCTTACATAGATGGCGAAGAGTGTTTTTCCGAACTTTCTTCGCCATTGCTTTATGAACGAAACGTATGTCTTTTTTTTTCATATGATCAATTTAGATATTTTGAAGGGAGTGAATCCTTGTGCCAACTTTATTATTAGGGGCTTCCATTCCATTTGGAACGATTGCTTATACATTGTTCATTTTCTTACTTCTATTAGTAATGCTACGCAAATTCGCGTGGGGTCCTTTAATGGGAATTATGAAAGAACGTGAAGAGCATGTTACTAATGAAATCGACGCTGCAGAAAGAAGTAATGCTGAAGCGAAGAAATTAGTAGAAGAACAACGTGAAATGTTAAAACAATCGCGTGTTGAAGCACAAGAGTTAATCGAAAGAGCGAAGAAACAAGCTGTAGATCAAAAGGATGTTATTGTTGCTGCTGCGAAAGAAGAAGCAGAATCAATTAAAACATCTGCTGTACAAGAAATTCAACGCGAAAAAGAGCAAGCGATTGCTGCTTTACAAGAACAAGTTGCTTCTTTATCTGTTCATATTGCTTCTAAAGTAATTGAAAAAGAATTAAAAGAAGAAGATCAAGTGAAGTTAATTCGCGATTATATTAAAGAAGTAGGAGAAGCGCGATGAGCAATGGGATTGTAGCAAAACGTTATGCTGTCGCTCTTTTCAAAATTGCAAAAGAAAAACACGTATTAGAAATGTTTGAAGAGGAATTACGCCTTGTACAAAACGTTTTTACAAAGAACGGAGAACTACATAGCTTTTTAACGCAACCGAACATTTCAAAAGAGCAGAAGAAAACGTTTCTTGCAAACGTATTCGCATCTGTTTCTGAATCTATTTTAAATACGTTATATATTTTAATTGATAACAAGCGTATTGATATCCTACCTGAAATTGCAAATGAATATGTTGTTCTTGCTAATGAAGAACGTAACGTAGCGGATGCAACTGTATATTCTATTCGTCTTCTATCGGAAGAAGAAAAACTTAACATTGCAGAAGCATTTGCAAAAAAAACAGGAAAAGATGCAATTCGCGTGAAAAATGTTGTGGATGAAGATTTACTAGGCGGCATTAAAGTACGTATTGGAAATCGCATTTACGACGGAAGCTTACAAGGAAAATTAGCACGTATTCAGCGTGAATTAATGAAGAATAGATAGGGGTGAAGCACATGAGCATCAGAGCTGAAGAAATTAGCGCACTGATAAAGCAACAAATCGAGAACTATCAGTCTGAAATCGAAGTTAGTGATGTTGGTACAGTTATCCAAGTCGGTGACGGTATTGCGCGTGCTCATGGTCTTGATAACGTTATGGCTGGTGAACTTGTAGAGTTCTCTAAYGGCGTTATGGGACTAGCACAAAACTTAGAGGAAAACAACGTAGGTATCATTATTTTAGGACCTTACACAGAAATCCGTGAAGGTGACGAAGTTCGTCGTACTGGTCGCATCATGCAAGTACCAGTAGGAAAAGAACTAATCGGTCGTGTTGTAAACCCATTAGGTCAACCAGTTGATGGTTTAGGCCCAATCAATACAACAAACACTCGTCCAATCGAAAGTCCAGCACCAGGTGTAATGGATCGTAAATCTGTTCATGAACCACTTCAAACAGGTATTAAAGCGATCGATGCTCTTGTACCMATTGGCCGTGGTCAACGTGAGTTAATCATCGGTGACCGTCAAACAGGTAAAACAGCAGTTGCACTTGATACGATCATTAACCAAAAAGATGAAGATATGATTTGTATCTATGTAGCTATCGGACAAAAAGAATCAACAGTACGTAACGTAGTAGAAACACTACGTAAGCACGGTGCATTAGATTACACAATCGTTGTAACTGCATCAGCTTCTCAACCAGCTCCATTATTATACCTAGCTGCTTATGCTGGTGTAACAATGGGTGAAGAGTTCATGTACAATGGTAAACACGTATTAGTAGTATATGATGACTTATCAAAACAAGCAGCGGCTTACCGTGAGCTTTCATTACTATTACGTCGTCCTCCAGGTCGTGAAGCATATCCAGGGGATGTATTCTACTTACATTCTCGCTTATTAGAGCGTGCAGCAAAATTAAGTGATGCAAGAGGCGGCGGTTCTTTAACTGCACTACCTTTCATCGAAACACAAGCAGGGGACGTATCAGCTTACATCCCAACAAACGTAATTTCGATTACGGATGGACAAATCTTCTTACAATCTGACCTATTCTTCTCTGGCGTACGTCCAGCGATCGATGCGGGTACTTCTGTATCTCGTGTTGGTGGATCTGCTCAGATTAAAGCGATGAGTAAAGTATCAGGTACACTTCGTCTTGACCTTGCATCTTACCGTGAGTTAGAAGCGTTCGCTCAGTTCGGTTCTGACCTTGATAAAGCAACACAAGCGAAATTAAACCGTGGTGCTCGTACAGTTGAGGTATTAAAACAAGGATTACACAAACCGTTACGTGTAGAGAAACAAGTTATCATTCTTTACGCTTTAACACGTGGATTCCTAGATGATATCCCAGTAGYAGATATCACTCGTTTCGAAGAAGAATTCCATGCTTGGTTAGATTCAAATGCAACTGACTTATTARAAGAAATYCGCACAACTAAGAAACTTGCGGATGACGACAARTTTGCAGCRGCAATTAACGGATTTAAAAAAGTATTCGTAGCTTCTGAATAATAATGAAAAGTGAAGTCGACTGTTCAGCCCCATCGGCTAAGGTTCTTTCCCACAAAAGGTGCTTTCTACCTTTTGGTGGGGAAGGTTCTTAGACGAAAGGGGCTAGGAGACGGAACTAGATAAATAAAAGCGGAAGCGGCTCGTTCTGAATGTGAGGGGGATGGAGCTTCTGACGAAGAGGCGGTCTTTGCCTCGTAGGAAGAAGTGAAGCCACCGAGCATTCAAGCCGCTGGAGCTAGATAGTATATATAAGGCATCTCAAGTTCTGAGATCGCCGACGGTTATGTAAAGGAAAAGAGTAGGTGCACCTATTCTTTTCCTTCAATCATGAGCAAGAATATCTTGCAACGTAGATTAGAAAGAGGATTCTTACTAATCGTGCCAACTTCCGGAAAAAAGGTGGTGAAAACCTGTGGCATCTTTACGCGATATAAAAGCGAAGATTAMCTCGACAAAGAAAACGAGTCAAATTACGAAAGCGATGGAGATGGTATCTGCATCTAAGTTAAACCGTGCAGARCAAAATGCTAAATCTTTCGTTCCGTATATGGAAAAGATTCAAGAAGTAGTAGCGAGCATTGCGCAAGGAAGTAAAGGAATTAATCATCCAATGCTAAATGCGCGTCCTGTAAAGCGTACAGGATATATCGTTATTACATCTGATCGCGGACTAGCAGGTGGTTATAACAGTAACGTATTACGTACAGTAAGTAACGTAGTTCGTGAACGTCATAATATGGATTCAAACCAATATTCAATTATTGTGCTTGGACGACTAGGACGTGATTATTTAAAACGTCGCGGCTTTAACATCATTGATGAAGTAGTTGGATTATCTGACCACCCATCATTTACTGATATTAAAGATCTTGCTTCTCGAGCAATTGCGATGTTCGCAGACGGTGCTTATGATGAGCTGTACATTTACTACAACCATTATGTAAGTAAAATTTCACAAGAAGTAACGGAAAATAAAATTTTACCGCTTACGGATGTGGCGTCTAATAAACCGACGACAGCTTATGAATTCGAACCTTCTGAAGAAGAAATTTTAAAAGTATTATTGCCACAATACGCAGAAAGCTTAGTGTACGGTGCATTACTAGACGGTAAAGCAAGTGAGCACGCGGCGCGTATGACAGCAATGAAGAGTGCTACAGACAACGCAATGGAAGTTATCGATTCACTTACACTTTCATTCAACCGTGCGCGTCAAGCAGCGATTACGCAAGAAATTACGGAAATCGTTGGTGGAGYAGCAGCGTTAGAATAGTAATAAAAAATTAAAAGCCGACTTCTCTTAGAAAGCTGGCTAATTAAAAGAAAGCTAGGAGGGAACCCGATGAATAAAGGGCGCGTTACGCAAATCATGGGTCCGGTTGTAGACGTTAAGTTTGATGGCGGAAAGCTACCAGCAATCTACAACGCCCTTACGGTAAAACAAAGCAACGAAAACGGAGCGAGCATYAACTTAACATTTGAAGTTGCACTTCATTTAGGTGATGACACAGTTCGTACAGTTGCGATGTCTTCCACAGATGGACTTGTTCGTGGCACAGAAGTAGAAGATACTGGTAAAGCAATCTCTGTACCAGTTGGTGATGTAACACTTGGTCGCGTATTCAACGTATTAGGTGATGCAATTGACTTAGATGGTGATGTTCCCGCGGATGTACGTCGTGATCCAATTCACCGTCAAGCACCTGCATTCGAAGAACTATCTACAAGAATAGAAATTCTTGAAACTGGTATTAAAGTAGTAGATTTACTTGCTCCTTACATTAAGGGTGGTAAGATCGGTCTATTCGGTGGTGCCGGTGTAGGTAAAACGGTATTAATTCAGGAATTAATTAACAACATCGCACAAGAGCACGGTGGTATCTCTGTATTCGCTGGTGTAGGTGAGCGTACTCGTGAGGGTAATGACTTATACCACGAAATGAGCGATTCTGGCGTAATTAAGAAAACTGCGATGGTATTTGGACAAATGAACGAGCCACCTGGAGCACGTCAACGTGTTGCATTAACAGGTTTAACAATGGCTGAACATTTCCGTGATGAGCAAGGACAAGACGTACTATTGTTCATCGATAACATCTTCCGTTTCACGCAAGCAGGTTCTGAAGTATCTGCCCTTCTTGGTCGTATGCCATCTGCGGTAGGTTACCAACCAACACTTGCAACAGAAATGGGTCAATTACAAGAGCGTATTACATCTACAAATAAAGGGTCTATCACGTCTATCCAAGCGGTATACGTACCAGCCGATGACTATACTGACCCAGCACCAGCTACAACGTTCGCTCACTTAGATGCAACAACAAACTTAGAGCGTCGTTTAACACAAATGGGTATTTACCCAGCCGTAGATCCATTAGCATCTACGTCTCGTGCACTTTCTCCAGAAATCGTAGGAGAAGAGCATTATGAAGTAGCTCGTCAAGTACAGCAAACTTTACAGCGTTATAAAGAGCTTCAAGATATCATCGCTATCTTAGGTATGGATGAGTTATCTGAAGAAGATAAGTTAGTTGTGCATCGTGCTCGTCGTATTCAATTCTTCTTATCTCAAAACTTCCACGTAGCTGAGCAGTTCACAGGTCAAAAAGGTTCTTACGTACCTGTRAAAAATACAGTTAGTGGYTTCAAAGAAATTCTAGAAGGAAAATATGATGACCTTCCAGAAGATGCATTCCGTCTTGTTGGTAGCATTGAAGAAGTTATTGAAAACGCGAAGAAAATGATGGCGTAAGGCCTTAGGAGGGACGAATTATGAAGACATTTCCAGTCAGTATTGTAACTCCTGATGGACCGGTTTACGAAAAAGAAGTAGAAATGGTAAGCGTAAAAGCAGAGAGTGGGGAAATGGGGATCTTACCAGGTCACATTCCAACTGTTGCACCGTTAAAAATTAGTGCAGTTCGTCTGAAAAATGGTGGGCACACTGATTATGTAGCAGTAAGCGGTGGCTTTATCGAAGTTCGTCCAGATAAAGTAACTGTATTATCATCATCTGCTGAAGAAGCAAACCATATCGATATCCATCGTGCAAATGAATCGAAACGTCGCGCTGAGCAACGTATGCAAGATAAACAAGCACATGTTGACTTTAGACGTGCAGAAATGGCCTTGCAGCGTGCTG
>NZ_JBFTMA010000006.1:0-33571 GCF_056396725.1 Bacillus sp. 05T31 | reverse complement strand
CAGTAGTTCTATTATAGTATGTATTGTAAAATTTATAAAATATTATAACTGTATAATTTTAATATCTATGTTTATCAATGTTACGATGATGTTGAATGCAATCTATTTTTATTATATATGTAAATACAGTTGTTTTGCTACTGTAAATGAATAAATAAAATAAGCCAAGACATAAAATTCTTGGCTACACATAAATCTTGTTCTTAGGCTAATTTACAGTGACAGTAGCTTGCTGTTGAACGCGCTCAAATAACCAGTGAATATCATTGTTAAACATACGAATACAACCAAGTGTTGTTGCTTTCCCGATTGCCTGATTATTGTTAGTTCCATGAATCGCATACGTTGTTCCGTAAGTTCCTGCCATATTTAATCCGAGCCAGCGGTCCCCAAGTGGATTACGTGGATCGCCGCCTTTAATTTTTCTTGTATAGTAAGGACGGTTTTTAATTTTATTTACGATTTGAAAAGTACCCTTAGGTGTTGGTGTTGCTGCTTTTCCAGTAGCGACAGTGAAACTTTTTATGAATTTTCCATCTTGATAATAATCCATTTTATTTATTTTTGTGTTTACGATAAGCTGATCTTTCGTCGTAGCTGCTTCTGCAGTAGTGAATGGAAGAGTTAAAAATCCTAATGATAATAGCGCACTTAATAATAGTTTTTTCATTATATTCTCCTTTTACTTGTTGTAGTAGTCTTACATACAATGAATTTGTAATCCTCGTAATGCTTGATTGACATTTTCATCTAATGTTTCAAAGAAGGYAGTAATCTTTGTATTACATTTGTTGTTTTTATCGATAAGTAATCTTTCATTTAATAAAAGCTCACCATGTAGTCCAAAACTTTGAACTCGAATATTTAGTTCATCTTCAGTTTCAGAAATAATCGGTAAGAAATAGTGAAAAGCTTTCGTTGGAATGATGTAGCTTTTGCCAATCATGCTTTCTTGATTTGAATTAACCCATTTTCTMGTGACGATCTTAATGTTCTTTTTTGAAACGATAAAAGACAGCGTTGTAGATTTTGTTAAACTTACGTCAAATTCATTTGTTTCACATATTTGTAAATTAAAAACGGTTTCATTTTGATGAGATTCAACATTCGTATTAATAAAATCGTGCATTTTATAAGCTTCCATTTCTTATTCACCCTTTTTTCAATTTCGAAAAGCGACTTATATTTATTCAGTTTAATGTTTAGTCATATATTAGCTAAATTTTTCAACAAATTCCGATATAATCTTACAATACGTATATGAAGCTAATATGAAGTTCATATGAGTTTGTGGTGGTTTTTTATAGAGAACAAAATAAGGTGGTTTTCGAGTGTTAAAAACTGGATGAAAAATGTATATTAATGGATTTCCTTCGCGTGATATATAGTTGTTAGCTTGTTTTTCAATGCTAATAGATATAAGTAAATAGAGAACAAAAAACTTTAGAATGAGCCTTACAAAAATGTAATAAAAATGTAAGCTATTGTGATAGTTATTTCGACAATTTTTTTATACAATAATAGTAACAAGTTGTACGTGAATGAAAGGGGAGATGACATGGAATGGGTTCATGAATTATTTCAGCAATATGGGTATTATGTAGTACTTGTAGGCTTGCTGTTAGAATATATTGCACTTCCGTTTCCGGGAGAGCCAACATTAGCATATGCGGGGTTTTTAGCACAGAAGGGTGATCTAAGTTTACCTATTTTAATTATCCTATCCTTTATTGGGACAAGTGTAGGAATGACGATTCAATACTTTTTAGGTAATAAGCTTGGTATGCCTTTTGTTCAAAAATACGGGAAGTACGTATTTTTAACACAAAGAAAAATTGATTTAACGAGAATGTGGTTCGATAAATATGGATATTTCCTTATCTTTATTGGCTTCTTCATTCCTGGTGTACGTCATTTTACAGGATACTTTGCAGGTATCATTAACTTACCGTTTCGCCGCTTTGCAATTACAATTTATTCAGGTGCTTTATTCTGGGTATCGTTCTTCTTAATTGGCGGCTACTGGTTAGGTGGTAACTTACAKGATATTTTCGGATTACTGGGAGATCATATCGGCAAAATCATTTTCGGAGCGATTGTCATTGTAGCAATTACGTTAAGCGTTCGTTTCCGCAAGCAACTAAAACGAGTATTTTTACAAAACGCAAGTTAATATGGAATCCATTCTATGTCAGATTTTAGGGAGGCAGTGCAAAAGCACTGCCTTTTTTATTGTATTTTCCAGTTTGCTTTTATTTTTCCATCGATACCGTAACCGGTGGCTGGTATATAATACGTTCCCGTTCTATTAGGTGAAAGTTCATACGTATCGTCGCTTAGTTCGGAAAGGGGTTCATATTTATTAAATTCACTAGAAAAGCCAGTGCTATAACCTTGGTAGGTGCTATTTTCAGTAATAAGGAAGTTTACGTTGACCTCAATTATGTAGTTCTTGAAGATTATTATATACGTTATGTTTAGTATAATATATATTCGTTTTTGACATGTATCTACGTCAAAATGACAATTATAATTGACAAATATAAGGATATTATTTACAATTTTAATTAAATAAATGAAAAAGAGGGAAGACATGAAGCTTCAAAATCGAGTGAGGGAATTTCGAGCAAAGCATCGTTTATCACAAGGGGATTTAGGGAAAGCGATTGGCTCATCACGGCAAACCATTAGTTTAATTGAGCGCGGAGATTATGCACCATCTATTGTGTTATCGCTAAAAATCGCACAAATTTTTGGAGCGCCGGTGGAGGAGATATTTATGTTGGTGGAGGGGGAAGAGGACGATGAAGAGTAAACTTTGGGAACAATTTTTTAGTTTTTGCAAACTCATATTAAGTATGGTAGGTGGTTTTTTTGCATCTTATATAGCTTTAGATTTACTCTCGGATGAACCGAGAAAATTATCACCCAATATATTAACAGGTGTATGTACTATTTTTGGAATCTTAATGATGTACTACACTTGGAAGAATACACGTATGTTAGCGGAGGCACGCGATGAAGAAGAGAGCGTACAAGGCAGAAAATTAGGCATTATAAGTATATATTTACGTGTAGGTGATATAGTTACGCAGGCATGGTTTGTATATGCAGTTATTACATGTAGACGTGCACTGTTACAGGATACAAATGTGTCATTTGCAGTGTGGAATTTAGTAGCTTCTATTGTCTGTTTAACTATTGTAGTGGTTATCGGGCTCATAACAAAAAATCGTTATAATAAGCTATATCCTGAACAAGGTGTAACATATATGGAATCTATGAAAATGTGGACGAAAAACGCAGATGAAGGATTAAAGCACATTGTGCATGAGGCTGGATATAAAGCATATGAATTTACGAATACAATATTGGCATATGTATGGTGGGCTGCCGTTATATATACAGCGGCTAGTGATATCGATTTTGTATTAATTGGCTTAATCTCATTTATTTGGATATTGCATCTCGGAAAATTCATGTACGAAATGCAGAGGAAAATGATTTATTAAGGGGAGAAAAAGGTGGATATTTTAAGAAGGCCAGCTGGTTCCATGACGGCGGCGCTAGTTCTGTCCATTTTATACGGAGTAATTCGAACTGGGAAATTAGAAGTAATGTTGAATATATGGGCAGTATTTGGAATTGTATTATTAGTGTTAGCCATTCATGAACTAGGGCACATAGTATTTGGTTTGATAGGTGGTTTGAATTTTAAATTTATGACAGTAGGACCTATCACTGTTCAAAAAGAAAAGGGGAAATTACGCATTCGAGAAAATAAATTATGGGCGTACTTTGGTGGCGTGGTGATGTTAGCGCCGTCTTCTATAGAGACACCGAACCTTTCAAAGAAATGGGCGTGGATGACTTTAGGCGGACCAATTATGAGTTTATTATTCGGTATTACTTCAGGTTACATATACATGGTGAGCTATTATCAATATCTTTTATATTTTTCCGTTTTCCACTTTGTGATTTTTGCAGTTACAATCGTGCCGATAAAAGGAACGCTTMTGAGTGATGGCATGCAATTTCTCATTTTAATTAAAGATGATGAAAAAGCTAAGCAACATTTATATACGATTCAAATATCGAGTGAGTTATTTAGTTATAAAAGACCGAAAGATTGGGATGAGAGATTAGTAGAACTTAGTGAGGAAAAATTAAAAGAGGATAAAAGTATAAGAGAGATAATGAGCGGACTTATGCTCGTCTTTTATGCCCGAGCTGATCAAAAGGGAATAGAAAGAGCGATACCGTATATAGAACAAATTGTTCAGCTATCTGTAACGAAGGAAAATAGATTTTTCGTTGGTAGTTTTCATAGTTGGTATCTTTTATATAAAGCTCTTTATCAGATGGATAGCCTTTCTCTGCAAGAAGCAAAGGAACATGCAAAGGCCATTACCAAAATGGATTTAAACGGGGTGAGGTATCCTCTTTTTTATATGTCATCTTATTCGATTTCATAAAAAACGAAGTACAGGTAGAATAAAAGAGATAGGAGGAGATACATATGGAAATTTTATCGATTATTTTGATAGTCTTGCTCATTTATGCTGTTTTTAAAGTGGCGTATGTAGCATTAAAGGTACTCGCGATCCTATTAATTATCTTTTTAATCGTTGAGTTCGGCAGTAAGTTACTTGGGTGATAGACATGTTGTGCGTTTTGAGTGTCGAACCGTCGATATAATGAAAAAATCGCTGATATAAGTGGAGAAACGATCGATATATTTTAAAAATCGTTGATATATTTAATTGAATACTAAGTGGGGTATATGGGAAAGAAGTTGCCGTGGAGGTAACTTCTTTTTATTTTGGTGATGGGGTATGAACAGGAAACAAAAAAGCTGGAAGAATATCTTCCAGCTTACGAGTTACTTTCAATTTGACGACCATTTTCTTCTTCGTGGTCTTGTAGTAGGTTGAATACATCTGCTAGGCAGAATGCGATAAACCAAGTCCATAGACCGTGGAAGAAAGCTGAGCTTAATTGAAGTGGTAATGTATAGTTTGTCATTGAGTAGGAAATACATCCACCAACGATTCCGATCATTGTTAATAACATTGTTTTTTGAGCATTTTCTTCTGGATTGAAGAGGAAGAAAATGTATCCGCCTAAAATTGAAGCGCTTACAAGGGTTTCGATTCCATTAAAAATGATATTCTCTCCAAGCTCTGTGTTTGTCCAGAAACAGATCACGCCGCCGACGATGGCAAATAGGACAGCTAGTGTGTATCGTATATATTGATTCATATGTTCATCTCCTTATGTAATAAGATGATTTGGAAGTCAAAAAGGTAGGTATAGTATATTGAAGTGAATTTTAGTTGTACGTATCTTTTATAAAAAGATCAGTGAAGAATAACTAAGATGATCGGTTTTTTTTAAACCGTTACGTGTATGGTGTCTGAAATATACCCGACTGCTCGTTTCTTTTTGCTTATAAAAATAAGAGAAACTTCCAAGTCTATATACTCTTTTTTGTAAGTCTAGTTTTATTATAACATATTTAGTGATACAATAATAGAATTATCTGATTTTGTAATAAGTGTAAAAAATAAAAAACGCAAGGAATTGTAGTTCCTTGCGCTTTTTTATATACGTTTGAAACGGCCGACAATTTCAACTGTTTCAGTAATGTTCATAAATGCTTTATTATCCACTTGGCGGATAATACGTTTCATTTCGCCCAACTCGTAGCGAGTTACGACAGTGTAAATCATTTTTTTCTTATGGTTTGTATAGCCGCCGACAGCATCTACCATTGTTACGCCACGTATGCCGTGATGTAATAGTGAGCTTTTTATTTCCTCACCTTTTTCTGTAATTGTCATTATCGTTAATTTAATATGTTTTGTATGCACGGCATCAATTACTTTGCTGACTACAAACCGACTAATTAACGTATAAAGCGTAATATCCCATCCGAAAATAAATCCTGCTGCAACAAGTAAGATTAAGTTGAATCCAAAGATGATTGCTCCAATTGAAACATCGCGATGTTTCGCTACAATCAATCCAACAACATCAAAACCACCTGTTGAAGAAGCAAATCGGAATATGATTCCTGAGGCCGCGCCGCAGATGACACCACCGAATACAGAAGAAAGTAAAATATCGTCTGAAACTTGGTGTACTGGGATAATGTTCATCGCTAAAGATGATACAGCTACGAAGTATGCCGTTAAAAAGGTTGTCTTCTTACCTAAGTAAAAGTGACTTAAAATAAGAAGCGGAATGTTTAGTAAAAAGATAAGTGCTCCGATATTGTAGTGCATTAAATAACCGATAATCATCCCTACACCAGCGAACCCACCGCTAATCATATTATGCGGGATAAAAAACATATTCATAGAAATTGCATACAAAATAGAAGCTATAAAAATAACAACTAACTGTATGATAAATTCTAAGTGAAATGTTTTAGCTGCTGGGAAGGATAAAAAGGCGGTGTCGGGAACGTAATCGGCGTCTCCTAGTTGACCCATAGTATGTTTCATCTCCATATTCATTTTTGATTACAAGAAGAGAATAAAGGTTTTTTCAAAAACTGGCAATAGTTTTATTATAATGCAAAAATTTTATAAATTTCTAAAAAATTAAACCTATTCAAAGATACGTGTGAATATACTAAAGAAAGCGTATACATTGATTTTCTAGCATAATTTTTTGAGAAAATATGCAAAAAAACTTTTGAGAACAAAAGGAAATAGAGAATGTTTGCTGAATATGCTAAAATGACTTTATTAAGGATGTGAAGCGATGGAATTTTTATTGCAGGATGCAATTCTATATATATCGTTTGTAACGACAGCGCTTTGTGTATTAGAAGTCTTTTTTCTTGCTAACGTTTCTCGCTTTGTGCGTCAGCAAGCATCGAGCGGTAGACAGAGAGCTTTTAAACTAGTAGATACGTGTGAAGAGGGTACAAGAAATGTACCGCTATTTTCTATTTTTTATAAATATGGAATGATTCGTTCTGTCCGCAGACAAGAATCGAGTGGAGAGAGTGACGAGGTAGGTCCGTATACACCAATGTTTCGCTAATTAATTACGAAACATTGGAGGAATGAACATGTTAAAATCATACCGAGCTAGGCTCATTAGTTTATCATTATTACTTGTTTTTGTTTTATCTGGCTGCAGCAATGCAGGTACAATTGATTCACATAGTACGGGAATTTGGAACCATTATTTCGTATATCCAATCTCATTTATGATTCAATTTGTTGCTCATCATATACCTGGAGCTAGCTTCGGGATTGCCATCATTATCATGACGCTCGTTATTCGTTCAGCAATGATTCCATTAGCTGTTTCGCAATATCGTAGCCAAGCGAAAATGAAAAAAATGCAACCTGAATTACAGAAGCTGAAACAGAAATACGGTGATGTGGGTAAAGATCTTGAAAAACAAAAGCAGTATCAAAAAGAAATGTCAGAACTAATGAAATCAGGCGGTTGGAATCCGTTAGCTGGGTGCTGGCCAATCTTTATACAAATGCCGATTTTCTCTGCTTTGTATTATGCGATTAGTCGAACTGAAGAGATTCGTACATCTTCATTTTTATGGGTGAACCTAGGACATGCAGATCCATATCATATATTACCGATTATCGCAGCGTTAACAACATTTATTCAAATGAAGGTGTTCCAATCAAATGTAACGCCTGGAKAACAAGTTCAAATGCTGAAAATACAGCAAATTATGATGCCTGCAATGATTCTATTTATGGGATTTGCGGCGCCATCAGGACTTGTGCTGTATTGGATTACAGGTAAYTTATTTACAATGACRCAAACAATTGTATTAAGAAAAGTAATGGAACGTGAAGAATTACAATTACAAAAAGCTTAGAAAAACGCCGCTCGTGATGAGCGGTGTTTTTTATTTAAATCGTTAAGGAAATTTTAAGAAACCAACATTAYTATTGGCATTGTATACGAAAGTGTACATGCTTTAGAAMTATGAAGGAGGAAATTTCCTATGAAGAAGAAAACAGTTGGGTATTTAGTAATTGCAGGTGCTCTATCATTTGGAATTGTAGGAGGAGCTGGTATACCAGCGTTTGCGGCAACTAATACTCCAGCAGCTGAGCAAGTTACAAAAGGAACTGCAAAGAAGAATTTAGATGARGCWACAAAACAAAAAGTAAAAACGMTTATGGAYGATACAAAGAAACAGTTAGAGGAACTAGGTGTGAAACTTCCAGAGAAGGAGAAACGCAAAGACATGCTTGCGGACTTAGATGAGGCGACAAAAGAAAAAGCGAAGTCGATTCTAGAGCAAGAAAAATCCGGGAAATTAACTCGCGAACAAGCAAATGAGGAATTAACAAAGCTAGGCGTGAAATTCCCAGAGAAAGGTAAGCACAAAGATATATTCGCGAATTTAGATGAGGCGACAAAAGAAAAAGCGAAGTCCATTTTTGAGCAAGAAAAGTCCGGAGCATTAACGCATGAGCAAGTGAAAGAGAAATTGAAAGAGTTAGGCGTAACGCTTCCAGAGAAAGGGAAGCACGGTGACATGTTCGCGGATTTAGATGAGGCGACAAAAGAAAAAGCGGAAGCAATTTTGAAGCAAGAAAAGTCTGGAACACTAACTCGTGAGCAAGCGAAAGCGAAGTTGAAAGAACTAGGTGTGAAATTCCCAGAGAAAGGGAAGCACGGTGATATGTTCGCGAATCTAGATGAGGCGACAAAAGAAAAAGCGAAGTCTATTTTTGAGCAAGAAAAGTCCGGGAAATTAACTCGCGAGCAAGCGAAAGAAGAATTGACAAAACTAGGTGTGAATCTTCCAGAGAAAGGGAAGCATGAAGACATCTTTGCAAACTTAGATGAGGCGACAAAAGAAAAAGCGAAAGCGATTCTAGAAAAGGAAAAGAAACAATTAGCAGATTTAAATGTGGATCTTCCAAATCATAAATTTTTTATGAAAAAAGATGATAAATAATTGAACTATGTAGTATCTTTCGTGTGGGCAACCGAAAGGTACATATGACAAATGCGAGGACCGATTTCTGTAAGCAGAAATCGGTCCCTTTTAATGATTCATTGAAATTCTTTTCATTGTTAGTATGTATCCAAAGATGCAGTAGAAGATTGCAAAACCGATAAACACTTCAGTATATTGGTATTTACCTAATACGTAGAAGGAAGCAGCTGGTATAATAGCTACCGCTAAAATGCTATAACCAGGATACTTATATCGATACATGATAGCGAATATAAAAGAAAGAACCGTAGCGATGATACAAAAAATAGCAATCATTATTAGTACACCTCCTACATGAATTATACCATTTTTAGGGAATTAGAGAAGTGTCGGAACTTCTGTTATAATATAAGAAGAGAAATGTTTCTTATGTTATATAAAAAATATATTGATTTTTTCTAACAATTCAATATAATGGGAAACAACTACAAAATTCGACATCAAGAAGTGATGATGAGGATATGATCAATTTTTTACGATTATCAGAGAGGGAGGCCTTTGGCTGTGAGCTTCCTAATACGGGAAAATCGATTACCACCTCTGAACTGCAGCAGTGAACGGATATCTAGTAATTGCATGCCGGCAAAAACCGTTATTTAGACTTGAGAAATTGGTGAAGTGTGTCACTTTACTAATTGAAACAAGGGTGGAACCACGAATACAACACTCGTCCCTTTTTTAGGGAGGAGTGTTTTTTTATTTCATTTTTGCATCACACTAGAATTGGAAGGAGGATACGCAGCATGCATCATGATGAGAAAAACAAAATTGGTTTAACAGTAGCACTTTCTATCGTAGTAGGAACTATTATTGGGTCTGGTGTGTTTATGAAACCAGGGAGCGTATTAGATTACTCAGGGAGTTCTAATATGGCTATTCTTGCTTGGGTAATTGGTGGTCTGTTGACGTTAGCAAGTGGTTTAACAGTAGCCGAAATTGGAGCGCAAATTCCGAAAAATGGTGGGTTGTATACGTATTTAGAGGAGATTTACGGAAGTTTTTGGGGGTATTTATCTGGCTGGATGCAAACAATTGTTTATGGACCAGCTATTATTGGAACGTTAGGTTTGTATTTTAGTTCTTTAATGATCAATTTTTTCTATTTAGATAAAGTCTGGAATTTACCAATCGCAATTGGAACAGTTGTGTTCCTAGGCGTTATAAATAGTTTGGGAACAAAATATGGGGGCATCGTCCAAACGGTTACGACAGTTGGGAAGATGATTCCAATTATATTAATTGTTGTGCTAGGGTTTTGGAAAGGGAATAGTGATATCTTCAACGTAGTTGTACCGATATCAGAAAATCAAAGTATCGGGATGGCAATTTTAGCAACTTTATTTGCCTATGATGGCTGGATTTTGCTTGCTTCTATTGGCGGAGAAATGAAGAATCCAACAAAGTTATTACCGAAGGCAATGACAGTTGGGATTTTAATTGTAACAGCTGCTTACGTATTAATTAACTTAGCGTTATTAAATGTATTACCAGCAGCGAAAATTGTAGCCCTTGGAGAAAACGCAACGGCGACAGCTGCGGGAATGTTACTTGGAGAATATGGCGGGAAAATTATTAGTATCGGTATTATCATTTCTATTTTCGGTTGTTTAAATGGAAAGATTTTAACATTCCCACGTATTCCGATGTCGATGGCAGAGCGTGGACACCTTCCGTTTTCTAAATTTATTGCAAAAGAAAATTCGAGATTTAAAACACCAGCGAATGCGATTACTGTTGAAATCATATTAGGAATTATTTTAATGATTATTAGTGATCCGAATAAGCTATCTGAGATTTCCGTATTCATTATTTATATTTTCTATGTAATGACATTTATAGGTGTCTTCATTTTAAGAAAACGTAACAAGAATAAAGAGCGTGCATACAGTGTACCGTTATTCCCAATCGTACCAATCGTCGCGATTTTAGGATCATTGTTTGTACTTGGAAGTGCGATTATTAATGATCCGGTAAGTTGCTTCTTATCAATTGGAATTGTATTTACTGGACTTCCGGTATATTGGTACTTAAATAAGAAGAAAGAAACTGGAGTTTAATGATTGAAGGGCAGGCGTATTATACGCCTGCTTTTTTGCTGTAAAAAAATTTGTACTTGCGTCCACTTTCTCTTTTGGTTACTATAATGGTAGTAACCAAAAGAGAAAGTGTGGGGAAAGGCTTGAATTTTCGTGTATATATTTTAGCTATTGCGGCTTTCGTAGTCGGAACGGTTGAGCTAATTATAGGAGGAACGCTTGATTTAGTTGCTAATGATTTAGGTGTGTCGATTAGTGCAGCTGGTCAGCTTATTACAATATTTTCAGTAGTATTTGCTCTATCGGGGCCAGTTTTATTAGCATTAACAGGCAAGTTTGAAAGAAAGAAATTGTATGTTGTGGCATTATCAATTTTCTTAATTGGAAATATCATTTCGGCATTTAGTGTGAATTACGAGATGTTAATGTTCTCGAGAGTAATTTGTGCAGCGAGTGGTTCGCTTATTATTGCACTATCGGTAACACTTGCTTCTAGTGTAGTAGAGCCGCATTTTCGTGCGCGTGCAATTGGAATCATTTTCATGGGTATTAGTGGATCACTCGTACTTGGAGTACCGCTAGGTCTTGTGCTCGGAAATGCATATGGATGGCGTGCACCATTTGTATTAATTTCGGTATTAACAGTTATAGCAATCGCTTGTATTTCATTATTTTTAACGAAAGTACCAGCGACATCGGTATTATCAATAAGAGAACAAATTGCTACGTTAAAAGATAAAAAAATTGTAAGCGCACAGTTAACATCATTTTTATTTTTAACAGGTCATTTAACGCTATACGCATATTTAACACCGTTTTTAAAAGATGTGATGCATGTTGAAGCAAATTGGATTAGTGTGTTTTACTTCATTTTCGGAATTGCAGCGGTACTTGGAGGTGGCCTTGGCGGCTGGCTTGCTGATAAATGGGGATCGAAGAAAAGTATTATTTCCATCATTATCGTATTTGCATGTGCAATCTTTATGTTGCCGATGATGACATTCTCATTCCCGCTTTTCATTATTATGATGGGGCTTTGGAGTATGCTGAGCTGGGCAATTTCGCCAGCACAGCAAAACTATTTAATTGAAATTGCGCCAGAATCAGCTGGTATTCAGCAAGGTTTAAATAACTCTGCACTTCATTTAGGAATTGCACTTGGCTCAACAGTGGGCGGAGTTGTTATTGAAAAATCATCTGTTATATATAACGCTTGGGTAGGCGGCGTTTTTATTATATTGGCGCTGCTTTGTGCGATTTTCTCTATTACGAGAGGACGCTCGAATCAGCTTACGAAAGAAGAATCTATCATTTGATAGGTTCTTTTTTGTGTGAAAAATTGCAGGGGTTAGTAGAGAAATGGAGAAGGGAGTATATAGCGAGGTGATAGTATATGGAGTCTAATTTTTCAATTATTGGTTTTCTAATTTCTTTAGTCCCATTATTTCTTATTATTTTTGTATTTAGATGGATTCGTTTCATCTATCAAAATTCTGAGAAACAAGTAGAGCAAAATGAGAAGATTATTGAGCTTTTGATGGAGATAAAGGAGCAAAAAAAATCGTGAAATGAACGTTCTGTATTTACAAATCAAAACCATCCGAAAAACCAACTACATAAAATTGAATTAGCGAAAGCGTAAAAAAGAGCTGTACCAAATGAGTATGTAAAACTCCGTTTGGTACAGCTTTTTTTGTATGAAAAATTATATTATCTATTCAAATGGTAGAATCGATTTTGGGATTTGTTAATACCTCAACTTCATCAACAATTCCTTAATTTCCTCATCCTGCATAAAGAGATCATGGTGCTTCTCAGTAATCTTCGCAAGTGCAACGTCATGATAGAAGAACTCCGTAAAAAACTTCACGAAAGGTTGTGACATTGTTTTCATCGCTTGCCATGATTCTTGCTCTACACCAGCAAATAAAATTTCACGATCGTCAACGATGAGTAGTAAATAACGCTCTAATGCGTTAGGTTCTTGAGCTGGGATTAAAAAATGCATGTTTTCTAAGTCAGTTTCCACTTTTCCAACTATGAGGGACTCGACTTGGACGCCTTGTTTTTCTTTTTGTTCTAGTAAAGGAAGATATTCTAAAAGGGTATCGTTCCATGCGGAGATGCGTATGGATTCTTTCGCATCTTCTACAAGTTGCCTACTTTGTACTTTAATAGAAGACTGCATTTTTAAACTCCAAACGCGGTCATCTGTAAATGATTTTTTAGAAATATTATTTTCAAGTTCTTTAATATTAGATTGGAATTCTGTCGTTAACTTTTCAATTGCTAGCTTGAGTGGTAATGCTGTATACAATTTTTTCTTTTCAGAAACAGAATCCATTACCATCCCTTTATCAATGAGTCGTGCTAACACTTCGTATATTTTTGCTTTTGGAACACCTGAATGTTTAACGATAGTTGTTGCATCTAATGGGTCATTGCTTGATACGACAACTTCATAAGCTTGGCTTTCATATTGTGAGAAACCGAATTTTTGTAGCATAGTTCCCTCCGAACGAATGAGATTATATGTTAAGGATAATGAACTATTTGTTTTTACACAAGTGTTGAGATAACAAGTAAGTTGATTGAAATGAGAATAAATTTCAAGTTTTTAAACTATATAGATTGAGCTTTTTGATTTATCCATTATACTTAATATAGTGATTAGTATGATTAAATTTCATCGAGAAGGGGATGCTTGAGGGAATATGTTGAGAAGTTTACGTTTAAAAATTACAGTAGTATTTTCGGTACTTATTTCTATGATGTTCGTAATATTAGGTACAGCTATGTATCAATTACAGAAAGAAAAGGAAGTGCGTTCCTTAGACCAGTATTCTCAAAATACGATGGACCTTGTGACAGAGCAACTTACGACATTTGTTCAAAGAACTGATGAAGATATGGGGTATTACGCGAACAGTGAGATGATTCGTAATATGATTCAAGATGGGGTTACTCCAGAAGAGGAAGCGTTTTTAACGAAAGAGTTTGCAGAGTATAAAAAGAATCATCCCGGTATTTTAGATTTATATATTGGTACGAAAGATAAAAAAACATTAAGTGCCAATCTTGCTGAAGGTGGGCAAGTGCCAGAAGGATATGATCCAACGACAAGAACGTGGTATAAAGATTCAGAGGCTGATGTGAAAAGGGTTCATTGGGGACAAGCTTCTTATGAAATTGCGACAGGAAAGTTAAGTGTGGGGGTTTCTAAAGCAATTACAGCTCAAGATGGATCTGTATTAGGCGTTGTTGCGATGGATGTATCGCTCGGAACAATTCAGAAATTGCTTCACAATATTCAATACAATAATGACGGAGAAATGTTTATTATAAATGATAAAAATATGGCTCTTGTTTATCCAGAAAAAGTAGGGAAAGATGTTTCTAAAGAGCCACTTATGAAGAGTTTAAATAAAGAGGTAACAAAATATGCTGTCACTACATTAAAAGGTGAAGATGTAGTTGTTTATAGTCAGTCATTTGATGCGATGAAATGGAAGATAGGAATCTTTTATCCGAAACAAACGATTGATGGATTGTTAAGTAGTACGAGAAATACAGTTATTATAATGGCGTGTATTAGTTTATTAGTTGGAATAGTAGCATCATATTTATTCTCAAGAAGATTAGCAAGACCATTACAACTATTAACAAATCACGTTCAAAAAGTAGCGGAAGGTGATTTAACACTACAAATGAAGGTGACAAGTAAAGATGAGGTTGGTATGCTTACGACYCACTTTAATGATATGGTTGAGCAAATGAATGAAATGGTAAGTAAAATTAAAAATAGTGTATCGACAGTACAGAAATCGACTCACAATCTGCATTATTTAACGAATGAAACTGTAGCAGCTAGTAGAGAAGTATCAGGTGCAATGGATGATGTGAGCGGAGGAGCGTCCACTCTTGCTAATAGTGTAGATGAAGTTTCAGAACAGCTCGAGAATATGGCGCAGTCAGTGGAACAAATGAATAACTCCGTTGGTGAAATAAAAGGAGTGGCTGGCAAAGCTGAAGAGGCATCTAAGCAAGGATTAAATACGATGCGTAATTTAGTTCGTACAAGAGAACAATCATCTTCTATCGTTGTTCATACGGAAGAAGCGTCCGGTAAGTTAGAGCAAAAGGTTGGATCGATTCAAAATGTGGTAGAACTTATAAAAGGTCTTTCGGATCAAACGAATTTACTGGCTTTAAACGCTTCAATTGAAGCAGCACGTGCAGGTGAGCAAGGTAAGGGCTTTGCTGTTGTTGCGGAAGAGGTTCGGAAATTAGCTGAACAATCAAAAGAGGCAACGGGTGAGATTACAATAATGATTAGCGATGTGCAGTTAGAAGTAAAACGAGTTGTAGAAGTTGTAAGTAAATTGAAAGACATTGCGGATATACAAAATAAAGTTACGACAGAGGCGGAGACAGAATTCCGCACAATTATGTCAGTTGTAAATACTATTAGTACCTCAGTTGAAAAAATTGTAGAAGAGGTAAATAACATAGGTCACGAGCAAGAAGAAATTACAGAAGTTATGCAAACAATTGGTAGCACGAGTCAAGAGAGTGCGGCTGTTTCTGAAGAGGTAAATGCAGCAACTGAGTCACAAGTGAATCATTTAGAAAAAGTAGCTCATACGATGGAAAGTTTGACAGAGAATATGCAGGACTTAGAAAGATTGGTTGAGCAGTTTAAAGTAGAAGAGTAACGTATTAGTAAAATGATGAGAATTTCGGTAAAATAGACAATGGATATATAAGAAGCAGTAATAGGAGGAAGATTATTATGGCAATTGTTGATGTATCGATTATTCCAGTAGGAACAGGTAATCCAAGTGTTAGTGAATATGTAGCAGAAGTACAAAAGGTACTAGAGAAAAATGCTGATCGCGTGAAGTATCAATTAACACCGATGAATACAGTAATTGAAGGAGATCTTCCTGTCATTTTAGAAGTCATTCAACAAATGCATGAAGTTCCATACACGAAAGGTGCACAGCGCGTTGCGACAACAATTCGTATCGATGATCGCCGTGATAAAGTAAGTACGATGGAGAAGAAATTAAACTCTGTTCGATCAAAATTATAGGGAAAAGCAGCGATCTTCGCTGCTTTTTCATATAGGAGGAAAATAAGATGAGTGAAAAGTTTAATGAGCAGTTTGATGGCTTGCTAGAGAAATACACGGAACTATTACTTGGAGAGAGCAACGAAGAGCGAAAAGAGCAGGTACAGAAATGGGCACTTTATTCTTATATAGCTAAGACGATGCCAGCTTTAGTGAAACATTGGAATGAGACGTATCCAGATGCAAAAGAAGAGATGGTACAGTTAATTACGAATATTAAAAAGCTGAATGATGAGAAGCGAAATGAGAAGTAAGAAGGCTTGAGATAATGTTACCTCAAGTTTTTGTTATTAATATCCTCATATAATTTACATGAAATATAAATGGTTTTGTGAGCATGTCGAATATTTTCGGCATGCTCATTTTTTCCCTAGTAAACTCGTTTTTTCTGAATGTCGAAAAATATTTTCTTCATATTTAGAAACGAGAATATAGGGTTTTAAATGTTTTGATAGTATTTTATAAATTATCTAAATAATTATTTGTATCAAATAATTTTAAACAATGATATAATTTCGAAGAGGGGTAAAAAACAGATAAATCATAGTCGTAGGGGTGAATTACATGGAACAATTAATGCGAAATTCGTTTCTTTTCTTGTCTAAAAATAAAGCGCTAACAAAACTGGCTAAAAAGTACGGTTTACGCTTTGGTGCAGGTCGTTTCGTCGCAGGGGAGACGATTGAATTAGCGACAGCTGCAATTAAAGCATTAAATAAGCAAGGGCTTTGTGTAACAATCGATTATTTGGGTGAATTCGTTGATAACGAAGCGGAAGCAAATGAAATGGCTAGCGAATCAATTGAAGCGATTCGTGCAATTGGAAGAGAAGGTCTTAATTCACAGCTTTCTTTAAAGATGACTTCTATGGGATTAGATATYTCYGACGAAATCGTAATGAACAATATGCGCCGTATTTTAGAAGCTGCAAAAGAAAATGGTGTGTTTATTACAATTGATATGGAAGACTATACGCGCTGCGGAAAAACAATTGATATCTTTAAACAATTAAAATCTGAATACGATAATATTGGTACTGTTATTCAAGCTTACTTGTATCGTACAGAAAAAGATATTGAAGATTTAAACGCTTACAATCCTAATTTACGTCTTGTAAAAGGGGCCTATAAAGAACCTGAAGAAGTAGCGTTCCCGGAAAAGAAAGATGTAGATGACAATTATAAAAAAATTATTAAAATGCACTTATTAAATGGAAATTACACTGCAATTGCTTCACATGACGAAGCGATTATTGAATATACGAAAAAACTTGCGGAAGAACACAATATTCCAAGGGATCAATTTGAATTCCAAATGTTATTTGGTATTCGTACAGAGCGTCAACTTGAGCTAGTAAAAGAAGGTTACAAAATGCGCGTTTACGTGCCTTATGGAAACGACTGGTATGGCTATTTCATGCGCCGTCTAGCAGAGCGCCCAGCAAACGTTGCGTTCGTATTAAAAGGTATGATCAAAAAATAACCAAGGAGAAAATTCTCCTTGGTTATTTTAATTGCTGAAATGCATAGTGTGCCATCTTCTTCGTATCAGGGTATAGCTGCGCGCGAGTAGAAGATAATACGACATTGATGACGCGTTTACCGTCTTTTTCATCAACAGTTACGACTGTATAGTTTCCGAGTGCAGATAAACCGCTTTTACTTCCAATTGCATATGGATCGTCATATAGTTCTTCCCGTCCATAGTTTGCAATTTTTGGAGAACGCTCTGAAGTATGTAGTGTTGTATGTATTGAATTCATATATTCTAAAACGATTGGATACTTTAATGCTTCTTTCGTAATAATAGCAATGTCATAAGGTGATACTTTATTTCCAAGTGCATCAGCACCACTTGCGTTTTTGAAAGTCGCATGCTTTGTACCAAGTTCCTTCGCTCTAGCATTCATCATTTTTACAAACTCTGCTTTTGATCCTGCAATATGTTCAGCGATTGACTCAGCGATTGGGTCTGCACTAATAATAAGCATAAGTTTTAAYGCCTCATCACGTTTTAAYTTTTCACCCGCGCGAAGCTTAATCTTCTTACTTTGACTTTCCGTTTTAATCGCATTCTCTGTAACCGTAATTTCCTCATCTTCTTTTACATTCTCTAGTAAGAGAAGAGTCGTCATCATTTTGGCTATACTAGCCGGATAAGAGCGTTCATCTTCACGTTTTCCATACAAAATTTTCCCTGTGTCTGCATCGATTGTAATCCCATATTGACCAGTAATGTTAGGTTGATCTACTCTTACATCTTTTTGCCTTTGCGCGTAAGAAAAGAAAATCATCCCTGTAAATAACGTGGCGATCATTACAATCATAATTATTGTTCGTTTCATCGTCGTTCCCTCTTTTGTTTTCCATATGTACAAATAAATTGGGCAGAAAAAGCAGCCATTAATCATTATGCCACGTTCTCTGCCCAAAAATATAGCGTTATTTTTCGCCCATATTATGCTTCTTATATTGTTGGTTATTACTTTGACGCCCTTTTTCAACACCGTGATTATGCGGACCTGCATTTCCAGTTACGCTTGCTGCGCTAATTCCAGCTTTTGAAGGGTTCTTCTTAAGTTTTGCCATATATATTCCTCCAGTTTCGTCAGATTATAAAAAGGGAAAGTGCATTTTAATGAAGAAAATACACATGTATAGCATAGCCAAATGAAAGAAATATATTTATTTCAGAAAATTTTATCAATAAATATATTGCGAAAATTCAAACTGTATCATATATTTATTAGTAGAGGCTCACTCATTGATTGCGACTTATGTCGAAAAATTGAATGAGCATTCATTCAAGAATAGGGGGAGAAATGGATGTTCCAAATTAAAAAGGCTGCTGTTCTAGGTTCAGGCGTAATGGGTTCAGGAATTGCGGCACACTTAGCTAATATTGGTATTCCGACATTATTGCTTGATATTGTACCACCGGCGCTTACGAAAGAAGAAGAAGCGAAGGGACTTACATTAGAACATAAAAGTGTGAGAAATCGTTTTAGTAATACGGCTKTGCAAAAACTAKTAAAGCAAAAACCAGCTCCTCTGACAGTGAAAGGTAATYTAGCACTGATTGAAGCAGGAAACTTTGAAGATGATCTTGAGCGTCTTGCTGATGTAGATTGGATTATTGAAGTAGTTGTTGAAAACTTAGATGTTAAAAAGACACTATTTGAAAAAGTAGATGCTGTTCGTAAACCTGGCTCAATTGTGAGCTCAAATACATCAGGCATTTCCGTTGAAAAAATGGCAGAAGGTCGTTCAGACGACTTCCAGAAACACTTCTTAGGAACACACTTTTTTAACCCACCACGATATTTAAAACTTCTAGAGGTAATACCGACGAAAGAAACTGATCCACAAGTATTAAGCTTCATGAAACTATTTGGCGAAGACGTTCTTGGAAAAGGCGTTGTTATCGCAAAAGACACACCAAACTTTATTGGAAACCGTATCGGTACGTATGGATTGCTTGTAACATTACAAGAAATGATTAAGCGTGGCTATAGCATTGGAGAAGTTGACTCTGTAACAGGTCCATTAATTGGTCGTCCGAAGAGCGCAACGTTCCGYACATTAGATGTTGTTGGTTTAGATACATTTGTACACGTTGCAAATAACGTATATGAAAATGTACAAGAAGAAGAGCGYGAYGTATTTAAAGTACCTGCTTTYATGCATGACATGCTTGATAAAAAATGGCTTGGAAGTAAAACTGGTCAAGGTTTCTTCTTAAAACAAGGAAAAGAAATTTTAGAATTAAATCCTGAAACGATGGAATACGAAGCGCGCAAAAAATTAAAAGCTGCATCCGTAGAGTTAAGTAAGCAAGAAAAAGGATTAGCGAATAAATTGAAAGCGCTTGTATACGCAAAAGATCGTGCAGGAGAGTTACTATGGAACATTATTACACCAACTCTTTTATACTCTGCAAAACTTCATAAAGAAATTGCTGACGATATCGTTGCAATTGACCAAGCGATGAAATGGGGCTTTGGCTGGGAGCAAGGACCATTCGAAATTTGGGATGCAATTGGCGTTGAAAAGTCCGTTCAAAAGATGGAAGAAAACGGTGCAGTTGTTCCGACTTGGGTGAAAGAAATGGTAGAGAAAGGTTTCACTACTTTCTACAAACATGATAACGGAGATAGCTACTATTACGATAATGGCGAATATAAGCTAATCGAACGTAATAAAAAGGCAATTTCTCTTAAGCAATTAAAAGTGAAAAATGGCGTATTAAAGAAAAATAGCGGAGCGAGCTTAATTGATTTAGGTGACGGCATCCTTTGCTTAGAATTCCATTCGAAGAGCAATGCAATCGGTATGGATATTACGCAAATGATTAACTACGCTGTTGATGAAGTAGAAAAGAATTATAAAGGTCTTGTTATCGGTAACCAATCGAAGAACTTCTGCGTTGGTGCGAACCTAGCAATGATCTTAATGGAAGCGCAAGATGACAACTACTTTGAAATTGAGTTGGTTGTGAAAAACTTCCAAGATGCAATGACGAAAATTAAGTATTCTTCTAAGCCAGTTGTAGCAGCGCCGTATGGTATGACGCTTGGCGGAGGTACAGAAGTTTGCTTACCAGCAGCGAGCATTCAAGCTTCTAGCGAAACGTATATGGGCTTAGTAGAAGTTGGTGTTGGCTTAATCCCTGGCGGAGGGGGTAACAAAGAGCTATACATTAAACACTTAAACAAGATGGCAAACGGTGTAGAATTTGATCTGCAAAAAGTTGCGAATAAAGTATTCGAATCTGTAGCGATGGCGAAAGTTTCTACATCAGCACAAGAAGCTGTATCGAACAACTTCTTAGGCGATAAAGACGGTATTAGTGTGAATGGTGATCACTTACTATATGATGCGAAACAAAAAGCACTTTCTTTATATGAAGCTGGCTATAAAGCACCGATTCGTAAAAAGATACCAGTTGTTGGTGAAACAGGATATGCAGCTCTTGTACTTGGTGCAGAAGCAATGCATTTATCAGGTTACATTTCTGAGCATGATCTTCACATTGCGAAGAAACTTGCATATGTCATTGCGGGCGGAAAAGTGCCGTACGGAACAGAAGTTGATGAGCAGTATTTATTAGATGTAGAACGTGAAGCATTTATTAGCTTAGTAAGTGAGATGAAATCACAAGCAAGAATGCAGCACATGCTTGTAAAAGGAAAGCCATTACGTAACTAATAACGAGGGGAGATATCGTTCATGAGAGAAGCTGTCATTGTTGCGGGAGCAAGAACACCAATTGGAAAAGCAAAGAGGGGTTCATTAAAAACAGTTCGTCCTGATGATCTAGGGGCGTTAGTAGTAAAGGAAACGTTAAAGCGTGCGAATTATGAAGGGCCAATTGATGATTTGATTTTCGGTTGTGCGATGCCAGAAGCAGAACAAGGTTTAAATATGGCTCGTAATATCGGCGGGCTAGCAGGACTTTCTTACGATGTTCCAGCTATTACAATTAACCGTTACTGTTCTTCAGGTTTACAAAGTATCGCTTACGGAGCAGAGCGCATTATGCTTGGGCACTCTGAAGCTGTATTATCAGGCGGAGCGGAATCAATGAGTTTAGTTCCAATGATGGGGCATGTTGTTCGTCCAAATAGTCGCCTTGTAGAAGCTGCTCCAGAATATTATATGGGTATGGGRCATACAGCAGAGCAAGTTGCGGTGAAATATGGAATTTCTCGTGAAGAGCAAGATGCATTCGCGGTAAGAAGTCATCAACGTGCTGCAAAAGCATTAGCTGCAGGGAACTTTGCTGATGAAACAGTATCTGTAGATGTAACATTACGTACTGTTGGAGCAAACAACAAACTGCAAGAAGAAACAATCATTTTCGCACAAGACGAAGGTGTAAGAGCAGAGACGTCGCTAGACATTTTAGGTAAATTACGTCCAGCATTTAACGTTCGCGGTTCTGTAACGGCTGGTAACTCTTCACAAATGAGTGACGGTGCAGCATCTGTACTATTAATGGATCGTGAAAAAGCAGTGAGCGATGGCATGAAGCCACTTGCAAAATTCCGTTCGTTCGCAGTAGCTGGAGTACCACCAGAAGTAATGGGAATCGGCCCAATTGCTGCAATTCCGAAAGCGTTAAAATTAGCTGGTTTAGAGCTATCTGATATCGGTCTATTTGAACTAAATGAAGCATTCGCTTCTCAATCTATCCAAGTTATTCGTGAACTTGGTTTAGATGAAGAAAAAGTAAACGTAAACGGCGGTGCAATCGCACTTGGACATCCACTTGGCTGTACAGGAGCGAAACTAACACTATCTCTTATTCACGAAATGAAACGCCGCAACCAACAATTCGGTATCGTAACAATGTGTATCGGYGGYGGAATGGGAGCAGCGGGAGTRTTTGAATTACTATAAAAAAAGTGCAGGTGGCTTGCTCAGAACAGGAGGGCGTTGGAAGCCCTGACGAAGAGGCGCTTTTTGCCTCACAGGAAGGGGTGAAACGACCGACTGTTCTAGCCACCGGAACTGGATTTAAAAAAAGTGTAAGCGGCTCGCTCAGAATGTGAGGGCGCTAAAGCAAAGAATGGAAGCAACAAAGGTTTATAAAAAAATGAGAGCCAGCTTCTTTCAAAATGAGAGAAGCGGCTTATGAAAATATGAAGGAGGAAATTTTCATGGAAAAAACAGTAGGAAATGCGGTTAAAGGCGGTAGCTTTTTAGTAGAGGAAATTACGATTGATCAAGTATTTACGCCAGAAGATTTTTCATCTGAGCATAAAATGATTGCAAAAACGACAGAGGACTTTATCGTAAATGAAGTTCTTCCGGAGCTTGAATATTTAGAGCAACACGAATTTGATCGTTCTGTKCGTCTTTTAAAAGAAGCTGGTGAACTTGGTTTAYTAGGCGCTGACGTACCAGAAGAGTACGGCGGAATTGGCCTTGATAAAGTAAGCTCAGCGTTAATCGCAGAGAAATTCTCGCGCGCTGGTGGTTTTGCAATCACTCACGGTGCTCACGTTGGTATCGGATCTTTACCAATCGTATTATTCGGTAACGAAGAGCAAAAGAAAAAATATTTACCACTACTTGCAACTGGTGAAAAATTAGCGGCATACGCATTAACTGAGCCAGGTTCAGGATCTGACGCATTAGGTGCAAAAACAACTGCACGTTTAAATGCAGAAGGTACGCATTACGTATTAAATGGTGAAAAACAATGGATTACAAACTCTGCATTTGCTGACGTATTTATCGTATACGCAAAAATAGATGGTGAGCACTTCTCAGCATTTATCGTAGAGAAAGACTACGCTGGTGTATCTACAAGCCCTGAAGAGAAGAAAATGGGTATTAAATGTTCTTCAACTCGTACGTTAATTTTAGAAGATGCGTTAGTACCGAAAGAAAACCTACTTGGTGAAATCGGTAAAGGCCATATTATTGCGTTCAACATTTTAAATATCGGTCGTTATAAATTAGGTGTTGGTACAGTTGGATCTGCGAAACGTGCAGTAGAAATTTCAGCACAATATGCAAATCAACGTCAACAATTCAAACAACCAATCGCTCGCTTCCCATTAATTCAAGAGAAACTTGCGAATATGGCAGCGAAAACATATGCAGCTGAAAGCTCTGTATATCGTACAGTAGGTTTATTCGAAAGCCGCATGAGCACATTATCTGAAGAAGAAGTAAAAGACGGTAAAGCAGTAGCAGCTTCTATCGCTGAATATGCAATCGAGTGCTCTTTAAATAAAGTATTCGGTTCTGAAGTGTTAGATTATACAGTAGATGAAGGTGTTCAAATTCACGGTGGTTACGGATTTATGGCAGAGTACGAGATTGAAAGAATGTACCGCGATTCTCGTATTAACCGTATTTTCGAAGGCACGAACGAAATTAACCGCCTAATCGTACCAGGTACGTTCTTACGTAAAGCGATGAAAGGTGAATTACCATTACTACAAAAAGCACAAAAATTACAAGAAGAGTTAATGATGATGATGCCAGAAGAAGTAGGCGATGAGCCATTAGCACTTCAAAAATATTTAGTAAAGAACGCGAAGAAAATTGGTTTAATGGTAGCTGGATTAGCTGCTCAAAAATACGGTAAAGCATTAGATAAAGAGCAAGAAATTCTTGTGAATATCGCTGACATCGTAAGCAATCTTTACGCAATGGAATCAGCTCTTCTTCGTACAGAAAAAGCAATTAAAACAACTGGTCTTGAAAAGAATAAACAAAAAGTGTTATACACTGAAGTATTCTGCCAAGAAGCATTCAACGAAATCGAAGCAGATGCGAAAGAAACACTTATCGCAGTTGAAAATGGCGACATGCTGCGCATGATGTTATCATCATTACGCAAATTAACTCGCCACACACCACTTAACGTAATTCCGAAGAAACGTGAAATTGCTGCGAAAATTTTAGAAGATGAGCGTTACACAGTTTAATACCTTTAAAGAACAGTAGTCGTATAAACGACTACTGTTCTTTTTTGTGAAAAAATGGAATTTTTAGTGACAAAAACTAATGCCATTAGTATAATAAAACTAATAGCATTAGTTTTCGTGGAAAGGGAGCTGGGAATATGAGAGTGATGCATGAAAAAACGGTATATCAATTGTCATTTTTGCCAAGAGTGTTTCCTGTGAATTGTTACTTTGTGGAAGAAGAAGATGGTTTAACTTTAATCGACGCGGCTTTGCCATATAGCGCAAAAGGTATTTTACAGGCGGCTGAGAAAATAGGGAAACCAATTACTAAGATTGTATTAACGCATGCGCATGATGATCACATCGGTGCACTAGACGAATTAAAAGAAGTACTTCCTGATGTCCCAGTCTATATTTCTAAGCGGGACGCAAAGCTGTTAGAGGGAGATACGTCGTTAAAAAAGGATGAACCAAATATACCAATAAAAGGCGGTGTACCTAAAAAGGTAAAAACGGTACCTGATGTTTTATTGGAAGATGGCGATCGAGTTGGATCGCTTCTTGCGATTATGACACCGGGACATACGCCAGGATCCATGTCGCTTCTTGATGTACGAAATAAAGCTCTTATTGTCGGGGATGCCTTCCAAACAAGAGGGGGTATGGCTGTTTCTGGGCAAATGAAATTTTGGTTTCCGTTTCCTGCAATGGCAACGTGGAGCAAAGAAATATCATTACAAAGTGCAGAGAAGCTAAGCGAATATGAGCCTTCCTTACTTGCGGCAGGACATGGAAAAATGATAAAAGATCCAGGCACTGCCATAAAACTCGCTATTAAGGAAGCTAAGCGAAATGTAGAAAGTATGAAAGAGGGTTAATTTATGTCACCGAGAATCGGACTTACATTACAGAAAATTGTAGATACAGCGGCAGAAATCGCAGATACAAATGGGATACAAGAAGTAACATTATCGTCATTAGCGCAAAGATTGGGGATACGTTCGCCCTCTCTATATAATCATGTGAAAGGGTTACAAGATGTCCGGAAAAATCTTGGTATTTACGGAATAAAACAGCTGCATAACAGACTGGAAGAGGCAGTCGAGGATAAAAGCGTGGATGAAGCAATTCATGCATTAGGAGAAGCGTACGTAGCGTTTGTCCGAAAACATCCTGGATTGTATGAAGCAACCTTTTTACGAGATGAAGAAGTAAGAAAAGCAGGGAACGGAATTGTAAAGCTTTGTCTTCAGATTTTACAACAATACGGATTAGAGGGAGAGAATGCACTTCATGCGACACGTGGGTTCAGAAGTATTTGTCATGGATTTGCGTCGATTGAACAGCAGGGGGGATTTGGTTTGCCGCTAGATTTAGATACAAGTTTACATTTATTACTGGAAACGTTTATTAAAGGATTACATGTAATGAGAGAATGAAGAAGAAGCGAGAAAACATGAATTTTTTGCTGTTCATGCTTTTTTACAGTAAGTTACGGTTTGCTGGAGGCACAATTACAAAAGGATGTGAAGTGAAATGTTTGCAGGACATTTTGGCTTAGCTGCAGTAGTGAAAGCAAAGTCACCCAAAATACCACTTTGGGCTCTCATGTTAAGTACACAACTATTGGATGTCATCTTTGTACCGCTTTATGTTTTAGGAGTAGAGATAATTGAGCCTATTAATAGTAATGGTTATGGTGAAGCGGTGATTCATGCGGATTATTCACACTCTTTAATAGGAGCACTGTTTATTGCTTTTGTTGCAGGAATGGTGGTATGAGGTTTTGGGGCAAGCGGAGTGGCTTTGATGTTGGGGCTGTAGTTTTTAGTCATTGGATTCTTGATTTACTTGTGCACCGTACTGATTTGCTGTTACTTCCAGGAAATTTCGGAGACTTCCCTATGTTTGGTTTTGGGTTGTGGCGGTTTCCGGCTATTAGTATCATATTGGAATGTATTCTTATTGCGGTAGGTGGTATATTATACTTCCGATTTATTGTTTCGTAGATCAACAAAAGAAATTTATAGCAAGAGTAACCAGCGGATTGGTAGTTATATTATTAATTCTTTCGTTACTTATAAGTATGGCGTTTTGAGTATGAATAGCCAGAAACCTTAGAAGCGATTCTAAGGTTTTTTAGTGCATATGATTCCAAAAGAACGGTAGGCTTTTTCTCATTAAATGATATTATCTTGCAGGTTTGAAAAAGGTGTATATGGCTAAGGAAAAGCAAACGAAAATAAATGCGATAGGGTCTTGATAGGGATTAGGTTCAGAGCCCTTCTGGATTTCTGTAAGGAAGTCATGTGTTTTCATGTTCATTTCTCCTTTATATTATCTATATATTTGTATAAAAGGTTTTTGTTAAGGTAAATGAAAACAAATGGAGGAATAGTATGAGTAAAACAGTATTAGACGCGTATAATGCAGAAAGAGAAGTAGATAACATAACATATAAAAATCTAGTTGTAACGATTGCAAGTATTCTAGGGTTCTCACTCTTAGGGGGATTATTCCTTGCTTTAGCCCTTGGAATTTTTGGGGAAGAGGTATTACGTGCTAATTTAGAGGGATATTATTTACTTCTATTTGATGCAGCTGTTGTTACTATTGTTTTATTTGCTTATAAACCAGTGCTTCATTTTATTAAGAACATTTGGGATGTATCTGTTTTAAAAAATGGGAAAACATACTTGTATTTATTAATGGGTTTTATCGTCATTGCATTAACTCAGTACGTAATGTTAGAGTTGTTTAGCTTTGAAAGTGCAGAGCAGCAACGAGATCAATTAGGGGGAGAGGCACTTCAAAATAGTTTGATACAAAGCATTATATATGTGTTAAGTGTTGCTATAATTACACCAATTAAAGAAGAAATTTTATATAGAGGTATTTTGTATCGATTTTTTGAAAAGAAATATAGTTTTCTAGTGGGTATCATTATTTCTTCCTTCATCTTTGGGATTCTTCATGGTGGTTTTCCGATTACGGCGATGATTATGGGAATTGTATTTGTTATGTTATATAAGAAAACACAATCTATTGTACCTAGTACCATTTTACATATTGTATGGAACCTACTTGTGAGTATAAGTATGATTGTCTCTTTATAAAATTGAATGAATATTTAGCGGAAAAGATGAATGGCCTAGCTATTCATCTTTTATTTTGTTTATATGTGGGAAAAGTTAATGCATACAATCCCAAAAACCCCCCAATACTAATGATGAATGAACAAAGAAAGGCGGGTATGTTATATGCAAAATTTAACAGAGCTTGAAGTGGAAAACTTACGTCATTTAATTGGTGGACATGCGACAATCATTAACAAATTGGACCAGTATGCACAGGCTTGTACAGATCCAGAGTTGAAACAAATGCTACAAAAGGATGCGCAAGATGCAAGAAATACGAAGCAACAGTTAATGACTTTTTTAGGATAGGAGGAAGAGAGAAATGAATGAAAAAGATATGGTAAATGATTATTTAGCAGGATTAAATGCAAGTTTAACAAGTTATGCGAATTATATTTCTCAGTCTGATAATGAACAGTTACATCAAACGTTAATTCAAATTCGTAATCAAGATGARWYKCGTCAACGTAATATGTATGAATACGCAAAGCAAAARAGTTATTAYAARCCGGCAGCACCTGCTAATCCAATGATTGTACAGCAATTAAAAAGTCAATTAAGTGCRGAATAGYGYGATGAATGAAACGAGCGAATGGATTCGCTCGTTTTTATTTTGTCCCGCATTAACGGGCAGTAAGCCCCCCATCTCAAAATTCAGCGAAAGCAAAGAAGTTAGGTGGGGGATCAACTGCCCGTAAAAGCCCGATTGGTGAAGGCTAATAATCAGTGGGGGATGAACAAAACCCCCACTGATTAAAGTTTCACTTTATATATGTCAATAAATACATAAGAAATATTTTTCCAGTTGTAACAAATATGACGAAAATTGAATATAACAATTCACAAAAAGGACAAAAACTTTGCTCAATATTTCACAAAGTATCCATGGTTTCTATCGTGAGAACCTCTATAATTAGGAGTGTAAAGAACAAAAGAAATAGACTACATGATCAATTAGGAGAGATTGCTATGAATAGAAACACAAGAAAAATTGCAATTATCGGTACTGGATTAGTTGGATCAAGCTGTGCGTATTCCATTGTAAACCAAGGGATTTGCGAAGAGCTATTGTTAATTGATATAAATCATGAACGTGCAGTTGGAGAAGCAATGGATTTATCGCACTGCATTAACTTTACAAATACAAGAACAAAAGTATATGCAGGAAGTTATGAAGACTGCAAAGATATGGACATTGTTATTATTACAGCAGGACCAGCGCCGAAGCCTGGACAAAGTCGTTTAGACACTTTAGGAGCAAGCGCTAAGATTATGGAGGGTGTTGTTGGCGGCGTAATGGAAAGTGGATTTGATGGCATTTTCTTACTCGCATCGAACCCGGTTGACATTATTACATATCAAGTGTGGAAGCTATCTGGATTACCTAGAAATCGTGTGATTGGTACAGGTACATCACTAGATTCTTCTCGCTTAAGAACAATTTTATCTGAAATTTTACATGTAGACCCTCGTAGTATTCATGGGTATTCATTAGGAGAACATGGTGATTCTCAAATGGTTGCTTGGTCTCATGTAACTGTTGGTGGAAAGCCAATTCTACAAATTTTAGAAGAGAAAAAAGACCAATTTGGTGAAATAGATTTAGATGAAATTGTTGAGAAGACTGCAAAAGCTGGATGGGAAATTTATAAGCGCAAAGGAACTACTTATTACGGAATTGGAAATTCTTTAGCTTATATTGCTCGCTCAATTTTCAATGATGATCACCGTGTTATCGCCGTTTCAGCCATTTTAGATGGTGAATATGGCGAATACGATATTTGTACAGGAGTACCAGCAATTATTACTAGAGACGGTATAAGAGAAGTGGTAGAACTAAACTTATCAGAAGATGAAGAAAGYCGCTTTGCRAAATCAAACGATGTTTTACGCGATTATATGAAAACAGTTGGTTACTAAATTATAGGAGAAGGTGAAACAAATGAAGGAATATATAATGTCTCGTGTGTTTAAAGCTTCTGCCGGAATCGCGCAAGGTATTTTCGTATCCCTTGGAATTGGTTTACTGATCGAAAATATAGGAAGAATTGTTGATATCCCATTACTTATTACAATCGGAGTTGTTGCAAAATCACTTATGGCACCAGCAATTGGAGCCGGAATTGCTTTTATGCTCGGTGCAAACGGACTTGTGATTTTCTCAGCGATGGTAGCTGGAGCAATTGGGGCTGGATCAATTTCAATTACTGAAGCTGGTCTCATCATTAAAACAGGTGAACCAATCGGTGCATTATTAACAGCAACTTTAGCAGTTTATATTGGTAAACGATTAAGTGGGAAAACTGCTTTAGATATGATGCTCGTTCCATTTGCAGCCATATTAGGTTCTGGTTTAGTCGGTATTTGGTTAGCTCAAAATATTAGCCCAGTTTTAAATACAGTTGGAGCATTCATTAAAGATAGCTCAGCTGGTAGCCCGTTTATCGCTTCTATCGTGATTGCTGTAGTTTGGGGATTGTTACTTATCTCTCCAGCTTCATCAGCTGCGTTAGCGATAGCGCTTAGCTTAGATGGTGTTGCAGGCGGTGCAGCACTTGCAGGATGTGTTGCTCAATTTATCGGATTCTCTGTTATTTCAGCGAAAGAAAATAATTTAGGTGGCATATTAGCCCAGGCACTTTGTACTCCAAAAGTGCAGTTACCGAACATTACTAAAAATCCAATGATTCTCGTCCCAACTGTCGTCGCCAGTGCAATAGTTGGCCCAGTATCGGCACTAATTTTCCAACTGGAAGCAGGAAAAGAAATTGCAGGTCTTGGATTAAGCTCTCTTATCGCACCAATTAATTTAATTTCCAGCCAAGGGTGGGAAGTTGTCCCAGCGATGGTAATCACTTATATCATCATTCCAGTAGCTGTTTCTTATATACTGTACATTGCTCTTAAAAAAGCAGGTCGTATTCATTCTGGTGATATGACTGTACCGCAATCTTAATTTGAAAATCTCCTTAATAATAGATAAAAGCAGACTGAGAAGACACAGTCTGCTTTTTTACATTTTATGATTTTGTTTTACTGGAACTGTCACTGTTTCTTTTGCTAATAAGAGCTGGACACCGAAGTATAGTACGCTTGCGAGCGTCATTCCAGAAATGGCGTCTACAAATGCATGCTGCTTCGTAAATAATGTTGATAAAATAATAAGCGTACCGAAGAAAGTAAGGATGTAATATTCCAAAGTATGCTGTTCTCTACGCTTAAAGGCAGCTAACATAATTACAAATGTCGTAAGGACATGAATGCTTGGGAAACAGTTTACTGGATGATCAATACTATAAATATAGCGGACTAGTTCGGAAAATACGTCTGTTCCAACGACGGTTGGGCGTGGTACAGTTGTCTGCCAAAAAAAATAAATCGAAAAACAAGCAAGTTTTCCAAGAATTACACTACTTAAAGTGACATAATATTGCTTTCGATCAGCAAAACAGTAATAAATAAGTGCACCGTATAAGTATGGAAACCAAAGTAAGTAAGGAATAATAAATGCTTTCACAAATGGAATCCAATCATCTACTACAGTTGTGACATCTACTGCGTGAACAGTAGATTTATTTAATACATCGTAAAGGGGACTTACGAGTACGAGTAGAAGTATATAACTTAACGGAAGAAGAGATGAAAGTTTAAATTTCTTCATGATAATCTCCTATGTTTTAGTAATGTAAATAAATTCAATTGATTATAATATAGAAAATCCAATTGGGCTATCGATTTTACTTACATTTTCTTGAATTCACCTTACATTTTTGTCACTTGACTTAAAAGAGGGGGAGGGTGCTATATGAAGCGTTCATTTTATTTCTTAGTTTTTATATTGTTATGCCTAGTGAGTACTGGGTGTGCAAAGGATAAAGAAGGAGAGAAATTAGAATACAACGGGAGAGCACTCGTAATTGGAGTTGTTGGTGAAAAGCCGAAAGATACGTTTAGAAATATAAAGTTTGAAAACGTTAAGTTAGAGGAGATGCAGGAGAAATCAGCAAAGGTTGATGGTTTTCTCGTCATGAAAGAATATTTTCAAGAAGCATCAAAGGAACAGTATACGGACTTATTTTTATCATTAAAGAAACCAGTGTTTTTTATCGGTTTAAAGGATAGACCATATTTGATTTTTACTGAAAAAGATTTAGATTATGACAATGCGCCAAGAGATAGAGCGATGATGTATACGCAAGGGTTTGTAAACATGGGAAGCCCTGAAGGACAGTATTGGGGTATGGGGTTATATAATGATACTGTTTCCGATCAAAATATTCATAATATGTATATMRTAGTATTTCAAACMATTTCGGACTATTTAAGTCGATGATGAAGGAGCCTGTAAAAGGGCTCTTTTTATTTTTAAATAAACGTTTGTTTAAGAGGTATGTTCGGTAGGGAAAAACCTATGTATTCCAAAGGTTGAGGTAGAAAAACATGAAATTAATCAAACGTTTGTTTAAGGTATATGTTCGGTATAAAAGAATCTACGTATTCCGAAGGTTGAGGTAGAAAAATATGAAATTAATCAAACGTTTGTTTAAGATATATGTTCGGCGTGGGATGAGAAAAAATTTTAAAAAAATTATATATTTATTTTTTCTTAATAAATGGCGGAAAAATAAGAAAAATTAGCAGGATTATTAAAAATTATCACGAAATAAGTAAAAGTTTAGCGAATAATCGTTTGAAATAATAAAATGTTTTCTATATGATAAAGGTAAAGGTTAGTAAAAAAGTAGGTGAATTTATGACAGTAACATTTTATTCATATCCAAAATGTGGCACATGTCAAAAAGCAAAGAAATGGTTTGAGGCAAACGATGTAGCATATGAGATGATTCATATTGTTGAAAATCCACCGTCAAAAGAAGATTTACGTAATTTACATGAGAAAAGTGAATTACCATTAAAAAAATTCTTTAATACAAGTGGAATGCGTTACCGCGAACTTGGTTTAAAAGATAAGTTAAAGGATGCAAGCGAAGACGAAATGTATGAGCTTTTAGCATCTGATGGCATGTTAATTAAACGTCCAATTGTAACAGATGGAACGAGTGTAACACTTGGTTTTAACGAAGAGCAGTTTGAAAGTGTGTGGAAAAAGTACCAATAAGGTATTTTTACATAATTAATACATTCACTGGAGGTACAGTCATGAGCATTCCAAATAATTTACGTTACTCTGAAGAACACGAATGGGTAAAAACAGAAGGTAATGCGGTTGTTATCGGTATTACTCATTTTGCGCAAGGTGAGTTAGGCGATATCGTATTCGTTGAACTTCCTGAAGTAGGTGCAACAATCCAAGCTGACGAGCCATTCGGAAGCGTAGAATCTGTTAAAACAGTTTCTGAATTATACGCACCTGTAAGTGGTAAAGTTGTAGCAGTAAACGAAGAATTAAGTGACCAACCAGAACTAGTTAACGAATCTCCATACGAGGGTGCATGGATGGTTAAAGTTGAACTTTCTGATGCAAGCCAAGTTGAGAAGTTATTAACTGCAGAAAAATATGCAGAAATGACAAACCAAGACTAATTATAGTCGAAGAAAAGGACAGCCTTTGTGCTGTCCTTTTTTATGTTGTGTACATAATGAATTTAAAAACATATATATTAATTATTATGTAGGAGAACGTTTTTGAAAAACTTTTTTCATGGAGGCTTCATGCTGAGCGAGCCGCTTGCGCTTTTCATTGTCTAGCTCCAGCGGCTAGATTGTTCGGTGGCTTCGCGTCTTCCTGTGAGGCAAAAGGCGCCTCTACGTCAGAAGCTCCATCCCCCTCACAATCTGAGCGAGCCGCTTGCGCTTTTCATTGTCTAGCTC